>PLDN01000022.1 GCA_003136185.1 Acidimicrobiaceae bacterium
GGTGGCCCGCGGTGTCACCGGCTGGGTGCGAAATCGCTCTGACGGCGCCGTTGAGGCGGTCTTCGAAGGCTCCCGAGAGACCGTCGAGCAGATGATCTCGTGGTGCCGCGTGGGTCCACCGCTCGCCCACATCGACGACGTGGAGGTGAGTGAGGAGGTGGTGCGGGGCGAGGTGGGTTTCTTGATTCGATAGTCGCAGAAGGCAGCTCAGCCGAGTGAGTCCCGTACCTCGACGAACGCTGCTGCTGCCCGATGGAGCTCATCGCCGGTATGGGCGGCCGACATCTGCACCCTGATCCTCGCCGTGCCCATGGGAACGACGGGGTAGCTGAAGCCGATCACGTAGATGCCGTGCTCGAGGAGCCTGTCCGCCATCGCGGTCGCTCGTGCAGCGTCGCCGATCATGACCGGCACGATCGGATGCTCACCGGGCAGAACGTCGAAGCCGGCTGCGACGATTTGGGAGCGGAACGATGNNCCGCCGCGTCGCCGATCATCACCGGGACGATCGGATGGTCACCGGGAAGGATGTCGAAACCGAGCCCGGCGATCTCGGTCCGGAAGACCGCCGTGTTCTCGCTCAGCTTCTGTCGCAGGTCGCCGCTCTCCTCGAGGAGATCGAGCACCACGAGCGATGTGGCTGCGATCACCGGCGCGACCGAGTTCGAGAACAAGTACGGGCGAGAGCGCTGGCGCAACAGCTCGACGATCTCCTTGNNGGTCGTCTTTCCGGCGCCATTCGGCCCGACGATGCCCACCGCATGCGAGTCGTCAACCATCACCATCGCGCCGTAACGCTCGGCAAGGTTACAGATCTCCGCAAGCGGCGCCAGGTATCCGTCCATCGAGAAGACACCGTCGGTCGCGATCAGCTTGCGCCGCGAATCACCTGCTGACTTGAGCTGGCTCTCGAGATCGTCCATGTCCCGGTTGCGGTAGCGCAAGCGGCGCGCGCGGCAGAGTCGGATCCCGTCAATGACCGACGCGTGGTTCAGCTCGTCGCTTATGACGACATCTGCTTCGGACAAGAGAGTCTCGAATAACCCGCCGTTCGCATCGAAACAAGACGAGTACAAGATCGCATCGTCGCAACCGAGGTACTCCGCCAAGCGAGCCTCGAGCTGCTTGTGGATCTCCTGCGTCCCGCAGATGAAGCGCACGCTGGCGAGCCCGTAGCCCCAGCGGTCGAGTGCCTCCTTCGCGGCGGCCACGACGCGCGGGTCGCTCGCCAACCCGAGGTAGTTGTTGGCACAGAAGTTGACGACTTCCCTCCCCGCACCGAGCCCACCGGCCGCAGCAACACCGATCTTCGCCCGCTGAGGGGTCGTGATCACCCGCTCGTTCTTGTACAACCCGGCAGACCGGATCTCCTGAAGCTCGCTCTTGATGCCTTCTGATGCCTCGGTTCCGGCAAACATCTCAGCTCAGCCTCCTAGCGTTCGGCCCACGAGAGGACGACCTTGCCGCACTCGGCCGCCTTGACGATCGCAAAAGCATCTTCGAACTCCTCGGCAGCAAAACGATGGGTGATGACAGGCGAGATGTCGAGACCGGAGTGCACGAATACCGACATCCAGTACCACGTCTCGAACATCTCCCTGCCGTAGATGCCCTTGATCGTGATCATGTTGGTCACAAGGTGGGCCCAGTCGATTCCGAAGTCTTCCGTCGGCAGGCCGAGCATCGCGATTCGGCCTCCGTGGCACATCGCGCCGAGCATCGAGCCCAGGGCGGCAGCCTTCCCTGACATCTCGAACCCCACATCGAAACCTTCCTTCATCCCCAACTCGCCCATCGCCCACATCACGTCGTTCTGCGAGACGTCGAGCGCGAGCGTCACCCCCAACTTGCGGGCGAGCTCGAGCCGATACCCGGACAGATCCGTGATCACCACGTGGCGCGCCCCCGCGTGGCGGGCGATCACTGCCGCCATGATCCCGATCGGGCCTGCGCCCGTGACGAGCACGTCCTCACCGAGCACCGGGAACGAGAGCGCGGTATGGACCGCGTTGCCGAGAGGGTCGAAGATGGCGGCCACATCGAGGTCGATTCCGGCCTCGTGGCGCCACACGTTCGTTGCCGGCAACGCGATGTACTCGGCGAACGCGCCAGGGTGGTTCACGCCGACGCTGTCGGTGCGGGCGCACTGGACCCGCCGGCCCGCCATGCAGTTGCGGCAGCGACCACAGACGAGATGGCCCTCCCCGCTCACGAGGTCGCCCTCGGCGAGATCCTGCACGTCAGGGCCGAGCGCGACGATCTCGCCGACGAACTCGTGACCGATCACGAGTGGAGGCGGCACATTCTGCTGAGCCCAGCCGTCCCACTCGTAGATGTGCAGGTCGGTCCCGCAGATCCCGGTCCGCAGCACGCGGATGAGCACCTCGTCCCGCCCGATCGTCGGGTCGGGGACTTCCTCCAACGAGAGCCCCGGCTCGGGGCGTGACTTCACGAGTGCCTTCATGGCTAGGACCTTAGGGCCCCGACCTTGGGGCGAGGATCAAGCGAACTCGCGGGACTCCTCCGCGCGATGACGTGAGGTGACCGCGAGACCGAGCACGACCGCGTAGGCAAGGAGGATCCCGGCATCCCTCAGCCCGGGGGCCCGCCCGGCCACTACCGCCCACCCGATGGACGCACTGTGGAAGCTCGGCAGGAAGTCCGCGATGCGGCGCAGGACGATCGGCATGTTGCTCACCGGCGTGAACAATCCGCCGAAGAAGCTCAAGAGGAACATGAGCGCTGTCACGAGTGGATATGCCGTCTCGCTCGAGGCCACGAAGCCGACCAGCACGCCGAGGACTACGAATGGCAGTGTGCTCGCCCAGAGCACCACGGTGAGCACGATCACGATCAGGAAGATCCACAGCCGGTCCTCCCCGATGGACGCACCGAGGATGGTCACCGAATTGGTGGGAAGCGATGAGGTCACAGTGCGAGGCTGGGCACCGAAGACGAGGCTGATGACTTCGTTCGCAATGACGAAGAGCGCCAACGTGGCCACGATCTTGATCAGGTTCGAGGCATCCTTCAGCTGGCGGATCTCGAGGTAATAGAAGGCCGCGCCGAGAGCGCCCGAGACCAACAGGCCGGCCGGAACGGCCAGGACGACGCTCAGATGCCAGTTCTGGTGCAACTCGTAGAAGACGTAGGCCGCCATCATGCCCATCGCGCCTTGGGCGAAGTTCACGACCCGCGAGCCGCGGAACACGAGCACCAGGCCGATGGCCGCGATGGCGTAGAGAGAGCCGGCGCCGAGGCCGATGACCGCGAACTGGAAGACCTGGCTCATTGCGTAGCGGCCCGGGCGGCGATCGAACCCGGAACGAGGCGGATCAGGCTCCGCCGCAGGACCCGAACGGCCTCATTCGGCCGAGCCACTGGTCCTCCGTGCGAAGAAGCTGGACTTCGACATTGATCCCCCGAAAGGCAAGCGGCCCCGATGGGCGATGGAGCGTTCCCGGGCAACCTAACACAGCCGGGTGCTAAATATCTAGAGGTATTGACCCGTCGCGAAGGGTGCCGGTCGTCACTTCTTGGCGGCGCGGCGGCTTGCCGGCGCCTGGGTCCCGCGACGGACCGACACGACGGCATTCTCCGTTGCGGGTACGGGAAAGCGCAGCCGAACGGAGACCGTCTCGTGCCAATCGTCGGGCAGTTCGGCGCCGAGTCCCCTGAGGCAGAACGAGGTGATCCCGACCAAATCCGGGCGTCGTACGCCGGCGTCGTTGCCGAGCGTCTCCGCCGTGATGAAGGCTGCATTGATCGTGAGGATCAGGAAGGTCGCCCCCTCCGGGTCCGCGACGGTGATGCGCCCGGCTGCCGCCGCCGCCTCCACCAGACCAAGGAGCAGCGTCGTCACGGCGGCTTGGGCTCGACCGACCATTTCCGGCTGCGTCTCGGAGAGCTTGAGCCGCAAGCGGATGAGTCCCCGGTCCAGCGCGGCCCCGCTCAATTCCGGCATGCGTATGGCGGCCAGCATGGCGCCGGCCAGGCGCTCCAGCGGATCGTCCAGATCCGCGATCGCCTCCTCAATGAGCTGCGCGTACGTCCGCATCGCCTCCTCGAAGACGGCCAGGAGGAGATCGTTCTTGCTCTCGAAGTACTGGTACAGCGTCCGAAGCGACTGCCCCGCCTCGTCCGCCACCTCCTGCACAGTGATGTCATCGCCGTTGGAGCGGGCCAGTACCGTGGCGGCGGCGCGGATGAGGTTCATCCCCCGGTCGACGGATCGCTCCGCCGCTGTGCGGAGGGAGCGACCGACCACCCTCCGTTGCCAATCGGCGTCCGACTCTTCCGCCAAGGGCTTCTCTGCGACATTTTCCAGCCGCCCGTTCTTCGCCATGGCCTACTGATGATCCAAGAGATCGATGACGGTCTTCGCCTGCTGTCCCAGCATCACCTTGCCGACGACGCCCATGTGTGTGCGCCAATGGGACTCCGCACCGACATCGTCGCCTGATTCGATGAGGTCGACGAGCCGAATCTGCGACCGCACGCCCCGGCGTCGCGTGACGGAAGATTGACCGTCCGAATCCGCTTGGCTCACGATGGTGACGGCGCGGGCCACGACCTCGTTG
>PLDN01000183.1 GCA_003136185.1 Acidimicrobiaceae bacterium
GGTACGGGGGCGGCCGGTACGGCCGCCTGGTGCTCATGGTGCCTGCCGGAACGGTTGCAGATCCACTGTCGCCCGTTGCCGACGAACGTCATGCCGGCTCGCTCAGGTTGCCCCAGGGTTCAGGCCGGTTGTAGTTCGGTTGCAGGTCAGCACTTTCACTCAGTTTTCGCACCTGGCGGGCCGATCATCGTTATGTTGGTTGTCTACCGGGAATCCGGAGATCACAAGCGGAGCACCACGAAAACTGCTTGTCGGAAGGAGTGAGGGACTTGCCGACAGATACGGGTAAAAGCGCAGCCGCATTTTACGAGGCGCGCAACGACTGCCTGATCGACATCGACGATAGCTGGCTACGCTGCTGCGACGCCGTCGAACTGCCGCGACGCTCATACGAGGAAGACATCGTGTCAGCTGAAACGGCACATCGCGCACAACAGGCGTGCGCCTTGGCTGCGTACAACCAAGCGATCGAGGGGGCGTGGCAAACCTACAAGCAACAGGTTGCCAACGCGCCGGCCTTCACGCGNNCCTCTGCTCGAAATGACTACGTCCGAGCGCAGCAGGACGCTCGCTCGGCCTACGAGGCGGCCATCAATCAAGGGTTCGTGACATTCAGCCAATCGATCCAGAGCGCATGGAAGCACTTCGGGCCAGCTGACGGCAGCAGTCCTGACAAGATCGATCCTCTCGCAAGCAATGGAACGGCAGCTCGTTCGTCGCAGGCAGAGACAGACGCAGTGGCAGACGCAGTGACAGTNNAGGCAGAGGCAGAGGCAGAGGCCACAAGGCCCGAAGGCCCAGACTTCGACGCGGAGGTCGCCGCTCTAATCTCGTCTACTTTCGAGACGAGCGTCCCGCTGACGGTGTAAATGTAGGCGCCAGTCCACCTGCGACAGGTCGCTGACGAGGTGACCGTCTCCTGCTGGTCTGGTTGAGCAATCAGTCACCGTTCCGCCTCTGCGAGAGCCAACCATCGGTTCTCCGCTTCGTTCAGCCGGCCCTGCACTTCGGTGAGCTGACGTCCGAGGCTGGCGAGGACCAGATGGTCACTAGCAGATGCGACGAGCGCCTCGTGCAGCTCGTCCCTCTGCCGGCCGAGACGCTCCATCTCCTTTTCGGCTTCACGCAACTGGCGTCCGATCGTGCTCGCAGAACGCGGCCGGGGGCCCTCGGTTGTCCTTACCTTGGCAGCCCGCTTGCTAGGAGCCCGAGGTCCATCGAGAGCGGGCTCGTCGATCCGAGCGAGCCAGGTGTCGAGGCTCGCTATCTCGGACAGGCCGCCATCTTGCATGGACATGAGCCGTTCTGTCGTCCGCTGAAGAAACGTTCGGTCGTGGCTCACCACGACGAGCGCCCCGGGCCAATCCTCGAGGAAGTCCTCGAGAATCCGCAGCGTGTCGAGGTCAAGGTCGTTCGTCGGCTCGTCAAGAAGAAGGACGTTCGGCCGCGTCGCAAGAAGTAAGAGCAGCTGGAGGCGCCGGCGCTCCCCGCCTGACAACGTCGAGGGTCGAGCGAACTGCAGGGCTCCGGTGAACCAGAACCGGTCCATGAGCGCCACGTCCGCAGGAGTGCCTGGGACACCGGTCGGCCCTGCGACGAGCTCGCGCACTCGGGCGGCCTCGTCGAGTTCAATCGCATTCTGGTCGTAGTAGCCGGTGACGACGGTCGGGCCCACCTCGATCGTTCCGGCTGCCGGAGCTTTGCGGCCTGCAAGCAGATCGAGGAGCGTCGACTTCCCACAGCCGTTCGGGCCGACGAGGCCCAGGCGCTCCCGCGGACCGAGGATGAGGTCGACCCCCGACACGACGAGATCGGCACCCTCACCGGTGCCAAAGCTGTATGACACCGCTTCGCACTCGATGACCTTGTCGCCAAGGCGAGGTGTCGATCCGCCCATCTCGATCTCGGCTGATCGCGCGGCCGCCTCGGCCCGCCCGGTGACGATTCGCGTCGCTGCGTCGATCCTCGCCTTGGGCTTTCGCGTACGGGCGGGGGCGCCTCGACGAAGCCAAACCAGCTCCCGCCGCGCGAGGTTGCGCCTCGTGGACTCCGCTGACGCCGCCTGGCCTTCGCGCTCGGCCTGCCCAGCGAGGTAGGCGGAGTAGCCGCCGTCGTGACCGTACGCCCGCCCCCGGTCGATCTCGATCATCCTCGTCGTCACCCGGTCGAGAAGATGACGGTCGTGGGTAACGAGCACGAGGCCGCCGCGGAAAGCGAGCAGCCACTGCTCCAGCCAAGCGATGGCCCTGAGATCGAGATGGTTCGTCGGCTCGTCGAGGATCAACAACTCCGCAGGCCGAGCCAGAATTCCCGCGAGCGCTACGCGCTTTGCCTGCCCGCCGGAGAGCGTGGCGACATCGAGGCCTGAAGCTTCGGCCATCCCGAGCCGCTGAAGCGCGGCCGCTGCCTCCCACGACTCGCCGACGGTGGCGCGGACCGATCCCTGCGGCAGAGCAGGATCCTGCTCGAGGTAGCCGACCCTTATCGCGCGGCCACGGCGCACATCGCCCTCGTCGGGTTGATCAACACCGGCGAGGACACGCAGAAGGGTGGACTTTCCCGTGCCGTTGATCCCGACCACCCCCACGCGATCGCCATCGGTCACGGTCATTGACAGGCCGTCGAACAGCGTGCGGTCGCCATGACGGACCGACACGCCTTCGAGATCGACCAGCACAGCCATGGAGACGAAGGTAACGGACGCCCCGAAAGCGCCCAGACTGCGCTAGGAGACCGAGACGAGATCGACAACGAAGACGAGCGTCTCGTTTGGCTTGATGGCGCCTCCCGCGCCTCTCGCGCCGTAGCCGAGGTGGGGCGGGATTGTGAGACGCCTCCTGCCTCCCACGCGCATGCCGGCTACGCCGTTGTCCCAACCGGCGATGACCTGTCCAGCGCCGAGACCGAAGCTGAAGTGCTCGCCACGATCCCACGACGAGTCGAACTGCTGGCCAGACGACCAAGCCACGCCTAAGTAGTGGACAGCCACGGTGGACCCCGCAGTCGCTTCGGCACCATCACCCTCTTCGAGATCCTCGATCACTAGCTCGCTCGGCGGCTCGCCAGGCGGAATAGTCACTTCGGGCTTCGACTCAGCTGTCATCGGGAGGACGATAGCCGGACATCGCATTCCGGGATTCTCTGAGACTGCAGTGGCCGACCAGCGCGCAGCGGTTGACTCATGGATCGACGGCGCGAGCGCTCCGATGGAGCGTGCACTCGAGCGACTTAGTCCCGACGAGCGGGCGTCATTCGTCAAGGCGATGACGTTTCTCGAAGCAGAGTTGAGCGCCGACGCCGGAGAGTCGCAGCGCAAGAACATCGCGGGATCGTAGACAACCGACCGCATCGACCTGACCGTTGCCGCTGTACTTGCGGCGACATCAAGGCTGCTGACTGGTGACGCCAAAGCGGAATGAAGCCACCGAGCGTTACGTCGAACAAGAGGCGACTCGACTTGAATTTGACCCGCATATCGAGGCGACTACTCGTTAGGGGCCTACGCGAGTGGCATCCGGGACCTCCTGGCTGTGCTGGGCAAGGAACGCGTCACCCTCGTCGGACTCTCGCTCGGCGGTGGTGTCGCCATGCAGTTCGCCTACCAGTTCCCGGAGTGGGCCGAACGGTTGGTGCTGGTCGCTTCTGGCGGTCTCGGCAAGGAGGTCAGCCCGCTGCTCAAAGCGTCAGCACCCTACGCGTCTCAGCGCTCGGGATCTGTGTGACAGCGGCAACTCTTCGTGCCGCACCGGGTGGTGCGCGTGACGAGGCTGCCCGGTACCCAGGAGATTGCCCGAGCAACCGCTAGCCTCGCCAAGGCCCGCATGCCCGTCGCGTATCAGGGGCCGGGCCAGAATGTGCCGTGTAGCCGGCGATCAGGGCGAGTGGGGGTGAACGTTCGGCTTTCACGTTATGGGCGATCTCGGGCTGCCCGCCCAGCGGTCGACGTCCGGCCGGATCAGCCGCCGGCGACGAAGGCGACGACGACGACGTAGGCGGCGCGACGATCGAAGTCCTGGCGGCGACGGTCGTAGACGGTCGTGGTGCGTGGGTCGGCGTGTCGGGCGACCACCTGGACATCTCGGAGCGGAACACCGGCGTCGAGGGCTGCCATGATGAACGCAGCTCGCAGCATGTGCGGGTGGACTGAGCCGAGACCGGCCCGCTTGCCGATGGAGCGGACCCAGCGGTGCGCTGTGCGCCGATCGAGGCGCTGTCCATCGTGTCGCAGGAGGATCGGACCCTGGTGTCGCTCGCCGACCGCGAGGTCGATCGTCCGAGCGGTGCGAGGCACCAGCGGGATGAGCGCCGGCTTGTTGCCTTTGCCGATGATTCGCAGTACGCGGTGGCCCCGCTCGATGCCCATGTCCTCGATGTTGGTCTCGCAAGGCTCAGAGACGCGCAGGCCGTTCAATCCAAGCAAGACGGCCAGGGCAGCATGCGCGTGGTCGAAGCGCTCCGCGGTGAAGAGGAACCGCCCGAGTTCTCCCCGGTCCAGGCCCCGCTGCTCGCTCGGGTACACCTTGGGACGTCGCACGTACTGGGCCGGGTTGGAGGCGATCCGCCCGTCGATGTGGGCAAAACGATAGAAACCGCACGCGGTTGACAGGCGCCGGTCGATGGTAGAGGCGGCGAGTCGGCGCTCTTCCATCGATGCCCGGTACAGCTCCAGGTGCGCCCGGGTCGCTTCGAGCACCCGAAGGTCACAACCCTCGGCCCACTGGAACAGGGCACGCAGATCATGGCGATAGGTGTCCAGGGTTCTCCCGCTGTAGCGGGCAAGAAATGCCACCGCCGCCAGTTCGGCCTCGCCAGGCATAGCGTGGCCATCGGGCTGGGTGACGACTGCTGCGGTGATCGGATCGATCGTTGTCATGTGGTCCTCCCTTGGTCAGGAGCACCCAGACAACACCGGTTGCAAGCGACGTCGTACTTTGTAATACACTCCGAGGGTGGAAGTCGACTGGACCTACCGGGCCGACTACATACGTGAACGCCATGGAATCGAAGTGGAGTGGGTCAACGAGGCGCTCAGCGATCCCGATGCTCTCCGAATCGACCCTGATCCGGCCAGCAAGTCGGGGGCGCAGCGTCAGGACAATCGGCTACTCGAGCCAGGCGGGATGCCTCATCACCGTCATCTCCGTCGAGGAGGCAGGGGTGACCTACGGGGTGAATAGCTG
Source organism: Acidimicrobiaceae bacterium (assembly GCA_003136185.1). GTDB lineage: Bacteria > Actinomycetota > Acidimicrobiia > Acidimicrobiales > Bog-793 > Palsa-601. Next base: position 5,181 of record PLDN01000183.1, read on the forward strand.
GAGGTCCAACGAGACCGACACCCGCCGTTACGGAGAGGAACGACCATGAGTGATCTCAAGAAGATCATCGAAGAGGAGACCGAGGCCTCCGAGGCCAACCGCGACGCGCTCGTCACCGATGACGCCAAGATCAGCCGGCCGAATCGGTCACGATCGACGGTCTACTCAATCCGGCTAAATCCCGAAGAGGTGTCAGCGCTCCAGTCGCTGGCCGATGCTGCCGGCGTACCGGGTTCCACTCTCGCCCGGTCGTGGATCGTCGAACGGATCCGCGAAGAACAAACCGGCCTCAACGACGCCGAGGCCGAACTGCGCGCCGCCCAGCGACACCTCGCCCACCTCCAGAAGCATCTGCGCCGACAAGCGTCCTAGCCTGGCCGGGACCCGGCGATCGGGGTCACCCTGGACCAGCGGGAGGCCACGCCGTTCTGGGGCACTTCGGGCATGGGAACCTGGATCAGGCTCGCGGGCGTTCCAGGGCGCCGGCACGGCTCGGTCGCCAGCGCAAGTTCCACGAGACGTTGCTTCGCGTGTCTCCGCTCGATCCCGAAGGGGATTGCTGAACCCGTGGAGCGCGGCCATGGGCAACAAGTGGCTTCTGTTGTCCCGAAAGGCTTGACACATGCCGATGGCGGAATATATTGGACCAGTGGCCAGAGCTTCCACGACGTCGGATGTCTTCAATGCAGTTGCCGATATGCATCGGCGCGAAATCCTGGACGCACTGATCACAGGCGAGAAGGCGGTAGGGGCGATCGTGAACGACCTCTCGATGTCCCAGCCTCAGGTTTCAAAGCACCTACGGGTGCTCAGCGAGGTGGGACTCGTCAAGTGCCGGGCGGAGGGGCGTCGCCGGTTGTACCGCCTGGAACCCGCGCACCTTCGGCCGTTGCACGACTGGGTGGCCAAGTACGAGCAGGCGATGAACGACCGACTGGATCGGATGGACGACTACCTCAAAGAGCTACAACGACAAGGAGAGCGGCAGTGACACCTAGTCGGCATGGGTCGGCGGTCATCGAATTCCCGAGTGATCTCGAGATTGTCACCACTCGAGAGTTCGACGCTCCGATCGAACTCGTCTTCGACGTATTGACGAAGCCGGAGCATGTGCGCAACTGGTTCGCTCCATTTGAGGACAAGATGACGGTGTGCTCGATCGACCTGCGCGTCGGGGGGAAGTACCACATGGTCTTCGTGACCGACGACGGAACCGAGTGCTCCTTTCGTGGAACCTACTTGGAGATCGAGCGGCCGACCCGGATCGTCGACACGTGGCTGTTCGAAGGTTGGCCGGATGCGGAGGCGGTCGAGACCGTAGACCTGCACGAGACTGACGGAGTGACGAAGGTGAAGATGAATCTCGCGTTCCGTGACCAAGCTGGCCGTGACCACATGACCACGACCGACGGCCAGGAAGACAGCTGGGACAAGATGGAGGATTACTTGAGGTCACTCGTGGATCCAAGTGGAACTGTCTCCGGTACTTGAGGTTCGGGGCGAGACCTCAACGGCTGGTCGACGAGCGTGCCCGCCGCGTTCCAGATTGTCGGCGAACTTCGGCCCGCCGTTCTCGTCCGGACCCTGCCCGCGAAGTGTTGTTACACGTGTGATCCACAGGGCGGATGCCGACGCACCCCCCACTGCGCCCTCGACTTCGTCGAAAGCACCAGCGATCACACTGCGATCTCCGGATGCGGAATCGGTCGTAATTCGAGGTTGTCGATGTGCTCGAAATCTGCTGGATTGCACGTGAACAATGGCAGGTCGTTCGAGATCGCGACCGCCGCGATCATGGCGTCGTAGGCACGAACGCGTGTCTTCCGGCCAGCACGGTGGAGCGAAGCAGCCACTCGACCGTATGAGCGTGCCGCCGCGGCGTCGAAGGGAAGAGGCTCGAAGTCGGCCTCGGCCTGCTGCAGACGCACCTGCCGAGTAGCTCGCTCTGTCGAGTCGTTGGTGACGAGCGGGCCGACGGATAGCTCGGCGAGCGTCACTGCCGTGATGAGGGGCTCTCGCGGTAGGTGCGAGAGGTCGGCGATCCTTTCGAGGAGGATGACCGTACTGGTGTCAAGAATGCCTCGTTCGGGGCCTTCGTTCGCCATCACAGCCCTTGGTCAATAACGGAGTCGATGTCACGCCGAAATGCGAAAGGGTCCATCGATGGAAGCTTCGACCATCGACGGACAAGTGCGGTGATCGACAGCGGTGGTCGGCTCAACGGCTGCAGGGTGGCCACTGGCTTGCCATCCCTAGTGACGGTCAGGTGCTCCCCGAGCGCGACACGATCGACAACCTCGCCGCCGTGGTTGCGAAGTTCGCGGATCGAGATTTCAGCCATGAGGGAGTGAATCACCCGTGATACATGTGACGCGCAGACAAGCCTGACGGACCGGCCCCTGATCGCCGGGTCTGAGCAGAGCCCAAGGCGTCGTTGCCGACTAGCCAGCCTCGGTTCATGACCGCCCTACACCGGCCGCGTTCGCCGACCATCGCCTACGCAAGCCGAGCCGGAGGGTTTGAATAACGAAACAATCCTGCTACAGCAATCGGACACGAGAAGCGGCCTGCCAACAGGGATAATCGTTGTGTTCCTGACGCGGCCCAAGGCGGACAAGCCCACCGGGCTGTGCGCCCTCTCGGGTAGCAGCTCGTGGCGGAGGGCGCCGAGCGCGGAGTAAGTCTCTTTATCATCCGGCCACTCTTCGGCGACCTGCCGATACGCCCGCATTGTTCGCGATCGGCACCCGACTGCCGACCCTGAGGTGCCCAGCTGGGCTGGTCGCCGTAAGCTCGACAATCGCGTGATCGTCCTCT
>PLDN01000013.1 GCA_003136185.1 Acidimicrobiaceae bacterium
AACCAGGTCACCCGCACCATCGACTTCCAGGGAACCGGATGCGTGGACGGACGGTCGAATGCCGTTTCTGTCGTCACAGTCGTCATCGGGTCGCCTTGCCGGCACGGTTCGCGGCGATGGCGATCGGTCCCGGCAGGCTCGCGGCAGACGGCTCGCGCAGGTAGGCCAACACGAGCTCTTCGAGCGAGACGTCACCGCACTCCCATCCGCTGGGAGGCTGTGACACGTCGCTCGTTCGGACGAGGAGCTGTGCACGCCGACCTGCCACCTGCGCGTGGACAACGGGAAGCTGGTCTTGGACGCGGCCGACGTCGTCGGCTGGTCCGTTCAACACCGCATGCTGGGCGAGCAGCCCGTCGATCTCGCCCGCCATCTGCAACTGGCCGTGCGCGAGGAGTATCAGGTAGTCCGCAACACGTTCGAGCTCGGAGACGACATGGGAGGAGAAGAGCACCGAGAGTCCGTGTTCGGTGACCGCGGTCAAGACCAGCGCCATGAAGTCGTGCCGTGCAAGCGGATCGAGTCGGGCGAGCGGCTCGTCGAGCACGAGGAGATCGGGATGGCGAGCGAGCGCGAGAGCGAGCGCGAGCTGGGCCTGTTGGCCACCGGAGAGCTTGCCTACCTTGTGATCCGTTCGTATCTCGAGCTCGTCAAGGCGTCGCTCGGCGAGTGCTGTGTCGAAGCGCCGGTTCAGGTTGCGGGCAACGACGAGCATCGCTCGAACCGAGAGGTGTTGGTGTAACGGCGCGTCCTGAGCGACGAAGGCGATGCGCTCGAGAGCGTCGAGGGAACCAGGAGCGAGATCGCCGAGCACGGTCATGTCACCTGATGTCGGGGTGATCAGACCGACCGCGCAGTGGAGCAGGGTCGTCTTGCCCGCGCCGTTCGGCCCAACGAGGGCGACGACATGTCCCGCTGGGACTGCGAGCGTGCAGTCGCGAAGTGCCCANNGCCACCATGAACAACGCCACGATCCCGTCCTCGTCAAGACCCGCCGCCGATGCGTCGGAGAGGAAGCCGGCAACGAGGTTTCGCCGGAGCGCGGTCAGCTCCTCGAGACCGACAGTCTCGGGCGAGGCGAGGATGAAGGTGCCTTGACCCGGCCGGGCCGCGATGAGACCCTTCTGCTCGAGGTCTCGATACGCCTTGAGCACGGTGTTCGGGTTGATCGAGAGCGAGCCGACGACGTCCTTCACGCGCGGCAGCTGGTCTCCCTGGATCAGATAGCCGAGACGGAGCGCGTGCTCGACCTGATGGACGAGCTGCAAGTACGTCGGCACCCCCGAGCGCGGATCGAGCCGGAAGATCATTGAGGAGATCGGCAACGATTCGTGGCCGGACTGATTCTGCTTATCTACTTCCATAGATACACCGTACCATAGAGATACTGCCGATCATGGAGGCTCAAATCCGAAGGCGACGAGCCATGAGATGGTCAGCCCGAGTTGCCCGCGGTCCCGCTGCCAAGCGACCTCGTAAGTGCTGGCGATCAAGTCTTCGGCATCGTCTCGATCAAGCCGGCGATAGCGCGCGTACTGAGCAGTGCCTCCAGGACTTCCAGGCCGGTTCAGGCCATGCATATGCAGCCGCCAAGGCAACCGCCTACTCACCACCGTCACGGTGGCGATCAGGGTCCCGAGAAACTCGAACTCCTTCGACCCTCGGGTTATGAGACCTATCCGAACTATTTTTCTGGTTATCCACAGGGGTCCAGGCGTCCACCAGATTTGGTGCTTCACCTGGACGTTTGACTGGTAGAACGCCTCTGTCTGCCATGACACCTTCGGGCGGTGCTCAGAAAGTTTTTGGGATTTTTTTGGGATGGATTCTCCGCGCGGCTTCGGACTAATGGTGCGGATCTAGACGGAGACGATCACCCGGGAGAAAGCGGCACCCAGGAACGATTAACTTCCAACTCCGGCGTTCAGTAGCGATCGAATGGCAGCGACGCTCTCCGAAGCACTGGGTTCGGGCGTGGCAATCGTGGTATCCGCCGCTCGCTTGATGCGATCGAGATAGCGCGAGGGCCCTGTCGCCGCCATGTCGGCCCTCGACCGGCACCAGCTGACTTGCACTGAGAGGGTCGCTCGCGTAAGGGCGACGTACAACAATCGGCGCTCCTCCCCAGTGTCTGCCGAGTGCACGAGAGGCATCAGGTCGTCCTCGAGCCCGACGACAAAGACGTGGCGCCACTCCAATCCCTTGGCGCGGTGAAACGTCAACACCTCGACCCCGGGGCTGCCCTCGTCTGGGTTGCCTCCTCGACTTCGTAGAGCTCCGTTCAGATAGTCCAGGAAGAAGCTCTTGGTGTTGCCGGGATACTCAGCCGCCCATTCGCCTGTGAGAGCGACGAGCTTCACGCCTGCGGCGCGCGCCTGTGAGAGCTCTGGGAGATCTCCAACCTCGTCATCGGAGTCCTCGTTCCCAAGTCGGACGTGATCTGCTTGAAGGTCATCAAGCTTCTCCTGCACGATTTCGCGCATGACGGTGACACAGCTGGCTGCTGCGATCTCCGGACCCGAGAACTGGAAGGCTTCGAGACAGCTACGAACGAACAGTTGCCTGAGGAATTGGCCGCCACGGGTAGGAATCCCGCGCTTGGCCAGGCAGCTGTGAATCGCTGATAGGCGGTCGTTCGTTCTCGCCAGCACGGCTATCTCAGTCCATCCCATGCCGGCCGCCCTGAGGCGTCGGATCTCCCACGCGATAGCTTCGGCCTCCTCGGCGACAGACGCGAACTCCCGAACCAGGACCTGACCTTCGTCGTCACGGTTGTACCGGGTCGGTTCGGTTGGCCGCAGCACAGTGTCAGCTATCCGCACGACCGACGGCGCAGAACGGTAGTTAGTCGGGAGCTCGAACCGCTGCACACCGGGGAAGTCCCTCGCCAGGGTTTCCGTCAGAATGGCGGGATCTGCTTGCTGCCAGCCGTAGATCGACTGCGAAGGGTCACCTACGAGAAAGAGGTCGACGCTGTCGCCGACGATGGTCTTCACAAACCGCCACTGCAGCGGCGTCATGTCCTGGGCTTCGTCGACAAGGACGTGACAAAATCTCCAGGCCACCACCGCTCGAAAGACCGGGTCACTCTCGATCAGCTGTATCGGCGCCGTCAACAAGTCACCGAAATCGAGGATGCCACGCCGGCGCTTCAACTGGCGATAGCGCTCGATCGCCTCGACGAGCGGCTCGGCTAGTCCTTGTGCATGGTGATCGTCCGAGTCCGCCGTATCGAGAGCCGTCCGCCTCTCGAGATGCTCCAACACATCTGCTGGCCTGACCGGGAGCTTCTGGCAGGCGTCAGTCATGAGGCGCAGCGGGTTTCCGGTGATTGTTCGCCGGGTTCCGCCGACATGCTCACGGTGCAGCTCGACCAACTTGTAGCCGACCGCGTGGAAGGTCCCAGCGGCGACATCCTGAACGTGCTCCTGACCGAGCCGTTGGCGGAGGTCTTCTGCTGCTTTTCGCGTGAAGGTCAATACGAGTGTCTTGGAAGGATCGAGGTCACCGTTGGCTGCGCGGTAAGCAATCCGTCTGGTCAATACGCGGGTCTTGCCCGAACCGGCGCGCGCGACGACCGCGATGGGTCCTGGCGGGGCAGTCACACATGGAAGCTGATCGCCGTCTAAGCCATGGAGCAGCCTTCCGGCGTCCGTCTGCACTGCAGAGGAGGATTTCACCTCGAAGAGGTTAGATAGAACATGTGCTCGTATCGCGGATGGTGGTCGTTCTCAGTCAAATAGATCCGTCTCCGCCTTCCGCCTCGCGCTCCGGTGTATCTCCCACAACTGGTTGGGCTCTCGGTCCGGCTGAAGCGCCATTCCGAGTGGGACCGTGCCGCAATCGCTGCGTGCGGAGCAGGTTGTCCGGTGCTCGAGGAACCGGCGGCTCTGGAAGTTTCGAGCGAGAGCGCCGACTTCCTCCGCCCGGACGACGGTCCGCCCATTGAGTGAAAGGCCCAGTTCCCGTGCTCACAGGGGGAGATGGTCGAGTTGCAGGAGCCGGGTGACTGCGACCTCAGGTCGTCGGCGAACAGGCGCGACGAGCAGCACTGGTTCGCGGCATGAGGCACAGGTTCCGAACTCAGCCGCCGGTCCGTACGCGAAGCTCGGAGCAGCTGACATGAGGTCCAGGATCGCTTATCCAGATCTCCTAGCGGTCGATGCCGCGGACTGTCTTCGTCGTTCGCTCCGATGAGCGCCACATTGCTGACTTGACAACCGACGGGGTTAAGAGAGCGCTGAGTGCCGCAAGTAGGGATTTGGTTGGTAACATAGCAATTATTCACACTTTTGATGAATAAGTGCTAACTTAGTCTGAACCTGGTAAGATAGCTGTTATTCATGATTTTCGTGAATTATCGCTGTTCTACTCAGAAAAGGAATTCTGATGACCCGCCAGCTCGCACTTGTGAACACGCTTGTGGCTGAGGGCCGTCCCGACTTCACCTTCCGGGAGGCCCAGTCACTCCTCTCGGCCTCTCCCTCGGCGACCGCGAACGCGCTGCACGGGCTCACTCAGAAGGGACTCGTCGACCGAGTGGCTCGGGGGCGCTACGCCGTTCGCCCGATCGGGTCGCTCGGTACTTCGGCAATCAGCGAGGACCTCGCTCTCGCGGTCGCCGCCGCATTCGAGGGACGCCTCCATCGCATCGCGTACCGCAGTGCGTTGAGCGAACTAGGGCTGCTGACTCACCCCGTGCGCACGGTGTTCGTCGCGTGCGAGAAGCAGGTCCGGTTCTCCAAGGTGAGTGGTCGCCCGCTCCGGGTCGCCATCGAGCGGCCACAGACGATCCATGTCGAGGCTGACGCCGTCGAACGATCGTGGCGCTCGACTCTGGAGAGAGCCTTGTTTGAATGTGCGATGCGCATCGACCTGGCAGGGGGAGCCGAACGTTTGGCTGAAGCGCTGGCCAAAGGTGCGCGAGAAGCCGATGCGGATCGCATCACCAAGCTTGCCTGTGACTTCGGCCCTCGCGGATCAGCCGCAGTACGCCGGCTGGCTTCGCTGGCACGTGCGCTCGATCTGCCGCTGCCGCTCGATCCCAAAGTGGGCAAGCAGCAGGGAGTGATTCGTCTCGATCCGCGTGACGAACGAGATGTCTGGATCGACACGAGTTTCAAGGTCGCGTGGAACGTTTCCATCGAGGAAATCCAAGCGGTGGTCGGAAACTAGCCCTTGCTCACTCGACACCGCATCACGCAGAGGGCCAGCGACGACGGTATCGATGCCAGTGTCGTCGAGCGAGACTACGTCCTCGCTCACATCGTCGCGCAGCTCCATCGAGCAACACTTGAGTGCGGCGGACGTCTCGTCTTCAAGGGCGGCACCGCGCTTCGTCTCGTGCACGTCGGAGAGTATCGATACTCTGCCGACCTGGACTTTTCTGTCTTGGACGGCACAACCGACGAAGCGATCGCGGCGCTGGCCGACGTGGTGGCCGCTGCCAAGGCTCACGCCGAGTTCCCGCTCCTCGAACTGAGCGACGAGCCCAAGCCGACGGTCCGCTTCATCGGCCCGCTGGGAGCCAGCAAGCCACGTGACATCAAGCTCGACATCTCCACGGATGAGTACGTGGAAACTGTTGAGAGGTTAGGCGTCCGTCCCGTCTGGGACGACCTCCCCGAAAGCGTGCCGTTCGACGTCTATCCACTCGGTGAAATCGCAGCAGAGAAACTGCGGTGCGTAATCCAACGCTCCCAGTGCCGTGATTTGTTCGATCTCTTCCAGTTGGTGGACAACCTCGGCGTCGCGTTAGCGGAGATTCGTCCCCTCTTCGAGCGGAAGGCTGAGGCCAAGAGTCTCGACCCGGCCCTCTTTCGTCGGCGCTTCGAGGAGCGTCTACCTCAGTACGAAAGCCTCTGGATCGACGAGATGAGTGAGCATCTTCCGGACGAACAGCCCGACTTCGACGGCGTGGTTCGCATCGTCCGACGTCATCTGCGCGCCGCGGATCTTCTCGGCGAGTGATCGAATCCGGTCGGGTTTCTACGCTCTGGTGACTCCAGGTTCTTCCGAGGCGCCTGGCAGCCGCTTGCACACGAAGGTGCCGCCATCGTCGTCGAGGACGTACTCCTCGCCGGGCATCGAGTCGTATAACTCGCCAATGCCCTCCTCACTGCCGTCAGCCTTACAGTGCGCCCCGTCTGCCTACTGACACGGGATCCTTCCCGGTCGAAACCCGCAGCTCCTAGACGCCCTTTCGGACTTCCCGCCTCGATCCGCGCACGAAGGCGACGCTAGCTCGTGGGCGAGAAATTCTGGGATCATTTTGGGGATGAAGGCCTAGAAAACAGAAGAGCCGGTGCTCTCGCACCGGCTCCGACCTGCTCCTTCTTTGGTGGCAGGGGTAATAGATCCTTGGCACCGTTCGCGCTTCAACGGTCGCAAAGGTGCAGCTAGACGACTCTGCATAGGGCACGCGGTCTGTTGTAGTGGTCATTTTTATGGCCCTCCTAGTTGGTGCTGATGCGATGCACCCGGAGAGCCGGAAGGAGGACGAACGGAACAGCCCCGAAGGCACGTGTGCCTGAGCATGCTTGGGGCTTGCAGTGATAAGGACGATTTCTGGCAGGGTGATGACAGCGCAGAGGCCCGGCTGGAAGGGCATCGATGAACCACCACGCCGTTCCGTCCTCGCCATTGGCCGGAATCGAGTCACCACACGACGGCAACGCCCTCCCGCTCTGCCGCTTCCCACGGAGCGAAGAACTCCTCAGCAATACCCGGCGCTGCCACGCACGCTCGGATTCGCATGGAAGGACTCGGATCGTCTGGCGAGTGGTCTCTGGATCCTTCGCACCGCTACTTGGCCGATGACCGACGACGGGCAAGGTGTCCGGAGATTCGGTGCCCGTGCGACGGCTCCCCGACGGTTGCTGCCGATCCTCTGCATCTCGCAGGGAGCGATACAGGGATTGTCGGCTGATGCCGTACTCCACTGCTCGTCGAGACTTCGACATTCCGGCGAGTGCACGGTGAGATAACTGAACCTGCGCATCCGGATCGAGTGAACGATGCTGCCCTCGGTAGACGCCTCGCCGCTTGGCCTGGCTCGATGCCTTCAAATTGGCGCTCACGGATACGGATGAGTGCCCGATCGAACTCTGCGAAGGCCCCACCACAGACAGCAACAGATTCGCCACCGGCGCATCTTGGCCGGTGAACGACTAGTGCTCGTGATCCAAGTCGAAGCCAACTCCTTTGGCCGTCAGCTCCTGGAGCACTGCGAGGGAGATCATCGAGGTTGCGGCCAGGCACCCCGAGGTAACGATCCCGTGGTCGCCGTGGTGACCAGGACGCTGCGCTCACGAGCGTTGCCGAACGATGATGAGAAGGACAAGCGATAATGGTGAGACATGAGCACCTGGATCGCATCCCACAGGTTCTTCTATTGGCTGGTGACGGCAGCCGTCGTGCTCGCAATTGTGCTCCCGGTGTGGGCGACTGGCCACAAGCCGATGTGGCCGGTTTCTGTTTCGACCCTCGTCATCGTCGGCGGCACAGCAGCGCTCATTCCACGCCTAACACGCTTGCGTGCGTGGTTCCGGAGTCGCCATAGTTGATCCGACTGAAGGGATGATGACCTTCTCAAACCGAGGGTTTGGGTGCAGGAAGCAGCTGGATGCTGGAACTCACGCATCCCGGCGAGTGATCATGACTCCTGCGACCAGCAACAGCACGGCAGGCCACGCTAAGAGACTGTCGCGATTGTTT
>PLDN01000062.1 GCA_003136185.1 Acidimicrobiaceae bacterium
CTCGCTTGCGGTGTCGGGATCGCCTGACACGAGAGTGAGGACAGCAACCACATGGTTGTGATTTGCGGCGTACCACGATTCGAACCCGGCGTGGGTGTCGCTCATCCCTCTCCTCCTCAGTAGTTAGTTAAGTAAGTCACGAGGCAGCGTATTTGACGGGTAGGCGCCCCTTGAAAGTGAATCGTGGCGGGGTCGAGTACAGACCGGGGATGTTCTTCCTGGGCAGGTCGCTGAGCCGACGCGAATCGTCGGCTCACTTGAACGTGCAGCGCAGACCACAGCATGCGGCAGCGAGCGCCGTTGTGTCGGAGCACCGGACAAGGTGCTGGACAGCACGGCGATCTTGCCGTTGCGAGACGGAGCCTCGGCCAGCCTCGATGGCTTCGGCCAGTGCACTCCTCGCAGCGTGCAACACCCCAGGCGCGGGCTGTTCGACTCTTCCAGCCATCGCTGGTTGTTCCATGACGTCCATGTCTTCGCCCCTCGTCTGCCAAGTCGCCTCGCAGCGACGGCTGCTTCGGCGTTTCGCTGAACTGATGCCTCAGGAATGCCCGCGCCCGATGGAGGCGGCTTCGTGCCGTGCCCGGTGGATGCCGAGAGCTATCGCCGCTTGCATCGGGGTAACCATTCAGATCTCCAGTGGGACAAGAAGTCCTGGCGGACAGCGGACGTGGCCTGAAGTGAAACGGCCGACCGGTTTGTCGAGGCACACGACGACGATGTCGCCGTCGATCTCGTGGATCTCGCCCGTCTGACCGCGCAGGTACTGCGGCTTGGCGTCAGCGGAGATGACGACGCGACGATGGAGCGAGAGACGGGCGATGGCCTGCGCTGTGCGGAGCTTCGCCAGCTCGCCCGTCCGGGCGTTGATGGCGTCGATCAGCGCGAGGAGCTCAGCGTCATGGTTGCCCGCTCGAACCTGGTCAGGAAGCGAGGCTCCGCCGGCCTGCGGGCGAGAGCCGCGGGTGCAAGCTGACTGACCCTCGTCCGACAATCCCGTCGTGGGCATCAACCACGAGGTAACGCCGAACAGGCTGCAGCTGCGGGTTGACCATCGTCGCCGGAAGAGCCTGAGAGTAGGCATTTGCCGTGCGGATTGCCTGCTCGAACGCGGCTTGCTCGGCTCGGTATCCAGCAAGAACAGCCTTCGCCTGCGAAGCGACCGTGGTAGTCGTCACCGTCGAGGAGGTGCTCGTCGTTGTCGAGTCCTTGCCCGCCGCCGGTGTCGAACTGCAGGCGCTCGTGACCAGCCCCAGACATGCGAAGACCAGGACCGTGGTCCAACGCCACCGGCGGAGTCCACGGTTCGCACCAGCATCCGAGGGCCGCCCCCGGTGCCGAGCTGGAGTCACCGCGCGCCACAAAGGCACCGCTTGTCCTTACCCACGAGGCCTTGAGCCGAAACCAAGGCGTGAGAGCTCGGCCAACCGGCGTCGGCCACGGGGCTCGCCCGTCGGCAACCACACCTGCTCGGCGGGCGAGGTCCCAGGCGCGATCACTGCCGTGGCGACCGGCACCGGCGGACGAGCGAGTCTCTTGGCCGCCGCTTCCTCGCGACGGGGACCACGGAGGGCGAACAGGACGAGGGGCACCTCGCCGAGGGCCACTCCGAGGTCGGCATATCCAGCCAGCTTGTCGACGAGCCGAGCGAGGTTCTCGGTCCCGTTGTCGAACTCGAGGCAGAAGTCCACCTCCACCCCATCCTCGCTCCAACGGCCGTAGCCGTCGGGCCGCACGAGATCGCCCCAGCGGACAGCGAAGCTGCGCTCCGACCGCCACTCGACGAGGCGACAGACTCCGTCGGAGTGCCGTGCCTCCCGGACGAGGGCGGTGAAGAAGCCGTTCACGCCGAGCAGATGGGCGAGCCGAGGGCTCGACTCGACGGCGAGCGCCTTCTCGGAGCGGTAGTAGACGTCGTCGGGATGCTCGCCACGCTCGACGGCAAGCATCGCTGCTCCGGTCGGTCCGAGGACGTAGTGCCAGGGAGCCGAGCCGGCCTCCCGGCGGGGTCGGAATCGGTCGACCACGTCAAGGTCGGCGAGGTCGGCAAGACGGTGCCGCGCCGTGATCGAGGAGTCGAAGGCGAGATCTGTCACCTGCTCGGTCGTGAGTACTCGATGCTCGTAGAGGACACGGCAGAGGTACCTGTCCCGATCGGTGAGCCGTGAGGACACCCTGATGAGCGGATCAACACGCGGCCGTCTGCGCTGAGGCGCAACCATTCACAGCACTCCCTATGAGTCTGGGGAGGCATCGTCCGGGTGGCCGATCAGGCGGGCTGGAGACTTGATTGGTCTGCCTGCGACCCAGCCCGGTTCCAAGAGGCGCTGCGTGCCAGCTACAGGGCCGGCGAGGTGGCCGGGTGGCGAGAGATCGTCGGCTTGGTCGGCGAGATCACCAGTAGGCATGAACCGTCCGGTGCCACCTGACCGGCGGCGCACCTGCGCTCGGCGGCGACCGCCGTTGGCCCCGGCTCGTGGATCGACACCAACCGCTGCCGCTGCCGGCGGCGAGGGGAGCCCCAAGCCGTGACCTTACGTGGCCTTATCGTGTGGCGAGGGGCGGGAACGTGAGGAAGTGTGAGGGGAACGTAAGGCGCTCACCAGGTAGTTCTTTGGACCAACCCTGATCAGACGGGTGCAACGACCACGTTCGCAACGTGGAAGTCGGCGGTTCGAGTCCGCTCACCTCCACTCGAAAATCCGCAGGTCAAGGGCACAATTTCGTTCGGCGATAGTGACAGTCACCACGTCGTTATCCCGCGGCCATCCCGCGGACCAAAGTGGATAAGGGCGACAAAGGTGGCCTCAGCGGACGCCAAGGCCGGATGATTCGTCCTGGTCATCGGCCTGCTCCGGGGTACTGCCGTCGTGGCTGCGACGATCTTCATCTGCCGGAGTGTGGTAGTCGTTTCGACTTGGGGTTTCCGACCGTCACGTCGATCATTTGTTCATCCACGCCTCGAACCCGATCCCGGAGAGCGGGCACCTGCTGTATGTTGCCGGGTCCCGCAACAACCAACGCTTATATACTGGAACCATGGCGTCACCCTCGGACCAGGCGCAAGAGTATGCAGCAGATGTCGTGGCGACCCTTGCGGCCCTGGGGGTGACTTCACACATCGAAACACAAGAGGCGCGCTCCGGCGACGCGCTGCTGGTACTGCCGGGCTCGAAGCTCGAAGTCGAGGTGAAGACTCTGCTCCGCCCCGAGGCGGTAGGTGCCATCCTCGGTAGCCACCGTCGGCGACGGCCGCTGCTGATCATCTCCGATCGAATCCCAGAGGTCGCCCGCGAGAGGCTGCGAGAGGCGGGGATCAACTTCTACGATCGCAGCGGTCATCTTCGCATCGTCGCCCCGCCCGTCGTGATTGACACCGGCGTGCCGTCTCTGGTCAACACGACCGCAACCAGTCATCCGCTTGACACCCCGACTGGACGCGACGTGGCAATCGCTTGCCTGGCGGATGCTCGCAGAGCCCACGGCGTGCGCGAGACCGCCAGGTGGGTCGACCGCGATCCGGGGTCGGTTTCGCGGGTCATGTCAGCGTTGCGCTCCGAGGGGTTGTTGTCGGAGGATGGCCGGCCGGCGATCCCAGGGCTGTTTCGGAGCCTTGCTTCTCACTGGCGGCGGAGTGCCATCGCTCTCTCAAAAGCTCCAGAGCCAGGCATGGCTCGGCTCACCGATCAGCTGCGTCTCGGACTCGATGACCACGCCGAGGTTGGTTGGGCGCTGACGGACACTGTGGCCGCTCAGGCTTGGGGGGCGCCGATTGTCGCGCGTGGTGATTATCCGCCGGATTTCTACGTGCCGGACGGCCCAACTTTACGTAGAGCCGAGCTGCTCCTAGGCCGAGCAGAGCGTCCCGAGCTCCGAGGCTGCACGGTGGCGGTGACGCCAGCACCTGTCGTTTGCCATCGCCGCGTCGAGCGTGGCGTCGACTTCCCCGTCGCGAGCCATGTCGTCGTGGCACTCGACCTCGCACTCGACCCGAGCCGCGGTGCGGAGGCGCTGCGGGCCTGGCGACCGAAGGACGTGACCCGTGTCTGGTGAGCGACCGGATGTGCTCGTCATCGAAGCTGACAGCACTGGCACCGTGGCCTCGTTCGTGCGAACTCTCGACGCGCTTCCAATAGAACACCGTTGGGTGCTGGTGGGCGGTTTTGCCGTGAACCTGCGCATCTCGACGCTGCACCGTCTCACCGGAGACGTCGACACCTTGACGAGCGCGCACCGGGAGTTCCTCGAACTACTCGTCGGCCGCGAAAATGTCGAGCGGCTCGCCGCGTCGAAGGTATCGGTTGGCTCTGACCCCTCCGTGAAGGTGGATGTCATGGCATCGACTGTGGGCGAGGAGCTACCGATACAAGGCGACAGTCGTGCCTTCGCGCTTGCAAGGCGCTGGGCGTATGAGCAGGCGACGACCGCTGCTGTAACGGCGGTAGACCGCGACGGCCGGCCAATGGCATCGTGCGTACTCGAGTTGGCCACGGTTCCTTCGCTTGTCGCTCTGAAGGTGGCCGCATTGCGAGGCCGCCAGGGCCGGACGTCGAAGACGAAGGTGGGATCTGACATCCACGATCTCGTTCGCATGATGGACGGGCGGCGCATCGACGAGCTGGCCATGTCGTTCGAAGAGGCGCCGCCAGAGCTGGCCGAATACGTGGCGAATCAACTCGTCCACTTCTTTCACCCTGACCACGATGGGCGGCTATCCCTCGGCCGATTGCACACGCTCACCGGCCGGAACATTGATGCTCTCGCCGTCACGCTCGACCAGCTCGCGCTCTTGGCAGAGCTCGGTCTCGGCATCTCGTCGCTCGTGTCGTGAGGTCGTTTGGGATCGTGGCTTTCCAGGCGCAAGGGCTTGGCGCGCGCACGGAACTTGATTCAGTCGGAGTCAGATGAGAGTTGCTCTACGCAACCCTTGGGCCTCGCCGCGTCAGCTTTCGTACATCCCTAGCGCGGAGGCCTCGCGGGCCAGTTCGTCGAGAATCTCCCGACGCCGGTCGTCGTCCCGGCGTTTGTAGTCGAGCAGGTCGGTCAATAGGACCTTCCGACGATTGCCAACCCGAGGAACGGAATCTGCTCGTCATCGAGCAGCTTCACGAGGTAGGGCTGGCAGACGTTCAGGAGGTCTGCCGCCTGCTGGGTCGTCCACTCGGCGTTGTCGCGTGCGACCGTCACGGCGTGTTCTTGGACCTGCGAGCGTTCATGTGCGCATTCATGAACTCGTCGAGCATGTCTATCCGCCATGACGATCGGATGTACTCGTCGCGGAAGACAGGATCGCCGAGGTCGTCGCGAAGATCCTCCCAGAACGCGGTCGGCTCAGGCGTGACTTTGCCCCGGGAGTATGAACTCGCGGCCACCGTCACATCGTAAGGCCCGCTCAAGACGGCGAGGCGCCGTCAGGGATGAGCTGGACGAATCGCCCGTCGAGTACGGACGACGGCCTTCTTCCGCCCGGGGTCAGTCGGATCGGCCAGGTCAGCCACCACTGCCGTGACAGGTATCCGGTTGCCTCCGGTGCCCAGGATGTCGGCGGCAAGCTCTTTGTCCTTGCGGAGCCTGACCACGTCGGCGACGAGCGCTTCGGCGCCCCGGCGGTTGCCACCGTGGCGCGAGTTGACGACCACGAGCCCGGCGTGCTCGATGCCGACGTAGGCGTCGGCGACATACCAGTGCTTCTCGGAGCCGCGTGCCGAAGCCCTCGTCGGCTCGGCACTTACTTCACCGAGGATGGCGCGCATCTTCTCGACCAGCGCAGGGTTGGCGCGGGCTAACTCGGCCAGCCGCTCACCGCCTACGCGGGTGAGGGCCTCCACGAGGTCGCCCGGCTCGGATAGGAGGCGGTGCAGGGCAACGCCGCCCGCATCCGCGTCAGGGGATTGGCGGCGAGTGCGCCGGACGAAGAGCTGGTCGGCCTCGGCGGGGGCAGGCGCAACGAAGACGCGGAGGTCCACGTAGCCGAGTGGGTTGTCCCCTTCGAGGACGACGGCCTGAGAGTAGTTCATCATCAAGTTCGTCATGAAGAAATCGTCGATGCCGCTCGGCTGGGCCGGGAAGGTGTACACCGCGGCGCTAGTCGCACCGGCCTCGCGGTAGCGGCGAAGCTCGGCGTCGGTCCGGGGCGCGCCCTCTCGGGCCTGAGACAGCGTGTCGTCCCGCCGACAACGTGCCACCAGAGTCAGGGCGTCGGCTCCAGCCAGCATCGCCTCGATGAACGTCGTCTTCCCAGAGCCGGGCGACCCTCCGACATGGACGAACGCACGCTCGATCATGGCGCACCCGCACGCTGGAAACGCAGGATGATCGTGGTGCCCGAGGGGCTCGCACCGTCAGTCTCGACCGCCTCGATCAGGCACGGTCCGAACTCATGGCCACCGATCTGCACCGTCACGGCAGAGCCGCCTATCGGTGCCAGAAGGCCCTCGGCGAAGAGCTGGACCACCGTCGCCGCCTGCGTCGACACGACGAGATGATCTGGCTCGACCGAAGCCCGGTGGCGATGAGCGGGGAAGGAGAGGTAGGACCGCGTGTTGGCCAGGTCCGTCCGGTTCTGCCGGATGCGGACCTCGTCGAGATACCTTCCGCCGATCGCGATCCGTACCTGGCCTCCCTGCTGCGGTGTCACGATTCGAGCCTACGTGGGCCAAGCCAGAGATAGATGAGCTGGGCCACCATGAGAGGCTCCGATCAGTCAAACCTCTGCTCGGCACGGTCGAG
>PLDN01000033.1 GCA_003136185.1 Acidimicrobiaceae bacterium
CGGCGGGCTCCGCATCAGAGCCGGCGACCAGGAGTTCAGCGCCATACTTCTGCAGGAACGGCCTCACCCCAGGCAGGTACTCATTGCGATACCGGTCAATGTCATGGATCTCTTGCATCAGAACGAGATATGCAGCCATTCGTCACCTCGCGCATCGTGTGGNNCCCCGATCCGAGTGGCGGCTCGTGAGCCACGCAGGACGGTGCCCGACCGGCCATCCAAGCGAGGAGCGGGCGGCTGGCGCTCATCGACCTGTCGCCAGGCCCGACTCATAGGCGATCACCACGAGCTGGGCTCGATCTCGGGCGCCGAGCTTGGACAACAGACGGCTGACGTGCGTCTTGGCCGTCGCGCTGCTCATGTGAAGCTCCTCAGCGATCTCCCCGTTCGATCTCCCGCGCGCGATGAGCAGGAGCACCTCACGCTCTCGCGGCGTAATCATCCCGAGAGCGTCGGCATTCTTCATTAAGGGCGCAGCGCGGCCTGCGAACTCGGCGATGAGCGTCCTCGTGACGCTCGGAGCCAAGAGCGCGTTCCCCGCCGCGATCACCCGGATCGCATCGAGCAGCTCCTCAGGCGGCGTGTCCTTCAGGAGAAACCCGCTCGCTCCCGCCCGGAGTGCGTCATAGACGTACTGGTCGAGGTCGAACGTCGTGAGGATCAGCACTCGCGTGTCTGCTCCTTCAGGAGCTCCCAGGATCTGTCTTGTCGCCTCGATCCCGTCCATCCCTGGCATCCGAATATCCATAAGAACGACCTCTGGTCGCAGCTGCCGCACTATGCGCACGGCCTCGATCCCGTCCGCCGCCTCGCCGAGTACCTCGAGATCAGACGATGAGTCGACAAGGACGCTGAAACCGGCGCGGACGAGTGCCTGGTCGTCTACCACGACGACACTGATCACGATGGCAGGAGACTTTCGAAGGGAAAGCGGGCGAGAACCCGGAAGCCGCCCTCAAGTCGCGTCTCGGCTGAAAACGAGCCGCCGAACAGGGCGACACGCTCGCGCATACCGACGATCCCATGGTGGGTCTCCTGACCTTCGCCTGCTAGCTGACCCGAAGCCGTAGGCGGCATCCCCCGGCCATCGTCGTTCACCTCCAGCACGAGCGCATCAGCTTCGTCGCGGATCTCGACGCGCACGGTCGCTCGGCCGCCAGCATGGTTCACGACATTGGTCAGCGCCTCCTGGACGATCCGGTAGATGGAAAGTTCGGCCGCTGGCGAAAGGGTCCCCACGGTCACGCCCTGGACGTCAAGGTCGACGTCGAAACCGGCCGCCTTTACCTGCTCCACAAGAGCTTCGAGAGCGCTCAGACCGTGCGCTGGTGCAAGGGGGGCCGCCTGTTGGTCGTCTCGACGTAGAAGACCGAGCATGCGGCGCAATTCATCCAAGGCAGACCTGCTCGTCGCCTCGACGGCGGCGAGTGCCTTCTTCGCCTCGTCGGGCTGGTTGTCGATGACATGACGGCCGACACCGGACTGCACGGCGATGACACTCAGACTGTGCGCCAGGACGTCATGCAGCTCGCGGGCGATGAGGAGACGCTCCTCGGCGACGGAGCGCTGGGCGCGTTCGGCGACGGAGCGCTGCCGCTGGGCTGCCTGCTCGGCAATCCCGGCGATGTAGGTGCGGCGTACTCGAACGCTGTCGCCGACGAACCAGCCCGCAACGACAACGACGACCACTCCCGCACCCGCCGGTCGATGTGTGAGGGCGGCACTGGCTGACGCAAGCGACAGCGCCGCAGTCGAGACGACGAACGCCGGGAGCGACCGCCGGCGTTCGTACACCGACGCCACCTGGTAGATCGGAATTGCGACTAGCGGGTCGATCGCCCAGTTTTCGCCGAACGCAGTCGCCAGCCCGACGGAGACGGTCATGAGAACAAGCGCCGCCATCGGGTTTCGACGTCTGATCACGATCGACAGTCCGGCAATGGCGGCGAGTACGAACACCTGCCCTGAGCGATTGTGTCCCTTGAGGAAGGCCCAATGGACCGTGGTGAGTACCAGGAGCAGTGCGAGTCCGACGTCGATTGCCTGCAGTCGCCTCGGAGTGAAGCGAAGGAGCATGGGAGGACGTGGCGTCGGCGGTATTTGATCCGATGCGCCCATGCAAAGGACCCTACTGAGTGGGGGGTTCTTCGTCATCAGTCCTCGGTCGGTCTTTCTCGTACATCCACGGGTCTAGGTGATCTGCGGTACGTAGCGGCTGGCTACAACCGCAGCGGTACGCGACAAGTCGACTGTCGGGTGAGGACCCAGAGCATCGTTCGTGCGACCGTCGACGTCAGGACCTCCTTGGGCTCTTGGCTGGCTCCCCGGGGTGTTCACGCACCGCCGGGAGCACTTGTTGTCGGCTACCCTGAAGCCCGCTGGGGCGAGCTACTGGAACCGGCGGAGCTTGGAAGGGTCAGGCGCAGCCATCAAGCCGCTTCACCTCGCGCACCTCGCGTTTCGGACAGCTACGGCTCAGTCTGCTTCTACAGACAGACTGACTGGGCCGCCGTCCGAAGCCAGCCCGCTGGGAGGCTGGGACGCCGCCCTGTGTCCCCGGTCTTTGGCCCCTCTCGCCACCCTTTGCCTCTGTCTCCCACAACTCCTGTGTGCCCAGGTAGGACAGGCCGGGCGCAACGGCCTGATTGCGTGACGGTGTCAGGGCGTTCTGTGCGCTCTCATTGCATTGCGCAGCGCCCTGACCAAAGGATGGTGGCTGGGCCGCGGACTAGCCGAGCAGCCGCCACAACCTAGCGAGCTTCAGTTAATGCGCGTGATTGCCGATGAATTGTTTGGACGGAGGAGGTGTCCAAATGATTTCTGCCGATCACCTGCGAGCCGAAAGCCTGTACGAGGACAGCGCCCGAGATGCCGTCTTCCATACGCCAGAGCGTCCGGCTTGGCACGCGATGGCAGCTTGTCGCGGCGTCGGCGCGAACGTCTTCTTCGAAGCGAGCAACTACTCAGCGGCTCGCGAGCTGTGCAAGCGCTGCCCCGTTGCTCGCGACTGTCAGACAGCCGCCCGGTCCGAAATATTCGGCGTGTGGGCGGCCGAGTCCCCGCGGCAGCGTAGGAGCCGTCGTCGGGCGTCGGCGCCACTTTGAAGCGCGAGCGACTAAAGCCTGTACTGCACAACACTCCCGAGCCCGGCACCATCGCGACTAGCTGCAGGATGTTGGACTTTCATCCGCTCACCACAGCGCGGGCACACGAGAGGGACGCCGCTCCGATTGTGACCGCCTCCGCGATATCGACCACGGGAACGACCTCTATGTCGTTCCCGTAGAAGAACTTCGACGCGAACGACGAGACGACACCGGGAGGAAGCGCGAGAAGAAGACCGACGATCGGCATTCCAGTCTCGAAGCCCGCAAAGAGCACCGGGAGCTGACTCTCTGGCGGCGCGTGACCTCGGTGATGCCGATCGCGGCGGACACGGCGAACTTAAGGAGACCGAGAGGGAAACGCCCTTCATAAAGGCTTCTGCGTAATCCCTGAGATTTGGAGAGTCAGCCACGGCGTAGTTCGCGACGGCTCCTGGAGCACACTCAGGCGATCGGTGGCGGAATCGCCGCAGCCGAATTCATGAACGAATCCACCTATTCCGCGATGGGTGGTTCGCCCGACGGCTATGACGCGGCGGCGTACTGACGCGATGTCGCAATCTGCCATCGCCTTCTGCAGCAGTCTTCTCCCGACACGGTCTTCCTATGTCCCGGGTCCGTCGGTGAGGCCGTGATCGGCAGGAATTCACCGATTGGTGGCTACCCGGAGGAGGTAGAGGTCCTCGCCGGCGTCCTGCACAACGAGGGTATCGGGGTCGGTGGTCCACGCAGCGGGGTCGATGTCATTCGGGTCGAGGTAGTCGAGGTTGACCGAGCGGACCACGGATTCGGGAATACTCGTGGCGAGAGTCACGGTGACGCGGAAGCGCTCGCCATCGACTGGATCGTAGGTGCCGGCACCGCGAGCTTGCCGAACGTAGGGTAGACATAGTCCTTCAAAAGATAGGTGTACGACCGCCGAGTTGTCGGAAACATCTCGTCGAACGACATTCTGCAGCGCTGGTCCAGAGGCGCTGTCCGAGACGCGGTGCTCGGGCGCTCGGAATCGAGCTTGAGGTGCTCCTGTAGTGCCACCGAGCCGGCTTCGCGACCGGCACGTCCGCGAGGCGGATGCTGTCATCGTGATCGACCCGGGGATGGACGCGCGCCGTGGTGCGATTCTGGACCCGATGCCACGCTCTCGGCGTGGCGCCGGATCAGGTGACCGACCTCGTTTTCAGCATCACCATCCTGGCTAGCTGGACCGCCTTGATCGGCATGGTCAGCGGGAGGAGACTAGGGGGGTGATTTGGTACGTCGCGGTGATCCTCGTGATCCTGTTACCCACCGCTGTCGGATACGGGATCATCGGTGGCATCCGGGCGGTGCGCTGGGCTGCGCAGCGGCGCGCCGACGCGCAGTTTTACTCACACGCGACCGTCGAGCCGATCGAGCGGCTTGCTGCTCGCCTGCGTCGGCTGCGAGCAGAGCTGGAGGCGCTGGAAACCCGCGTCGACCTACCAGCGAAACAAACGCGTCTGCGTGCGCTGCGCGGCGCCTACGTCGACAACCTGGCGGCGGCATGCCAACGCCTGGAGACCACTCCGCCACCTCGTGGGGACCAGGTCCGGCAATCCGAGATCCGCCGGGCGGAAGCCGCATTGCGCGAGCGCGGCCTGGACGTCCGGTAGGCCGTCCCGTCCTGAGGCTGTCACGGCGGCCGTTTGCGGCGTACCATCTTGTGTGGTCCGCGTACTGGCCGTCTCCGACGTCGTGGAGGACGCGCTGTTGGCTGACTTGAGCGCGGCACACGGGGCCGCGCTGATACTTGCCTGCGGCGATCTTCCCTTTGATTATCTCGGTTACCTCATGAACGCCCTTGACATCCCGCTCGTCTTCGTGCCGGGCAACCACGACCCTGAGCTGACCGGTTACCGGACTTCCCGGGCGGGCCTGACGCTGCGAGCCGGGCTCTGGGCGCAGCCACCATGGCCGGATGGTGCCGTCAGCGCGGACGGCCGGATCGTTGACGTGGCGGGACTGCGGATCGCTGGTCTCGGTGGCTGCCTCCGCTACAGCGACGGGCCCAACCAGTACAGCAGCCGGCAGCAGGCGCACCGCGCCCGGTGGCTGGCCGGGCGGGCAATGCTACGTCCGGCGCGGGCCGGGCGCCGGGTGGACGTCCTGCTCACTCATGCTCCACCGCGCGGCGTAGGGGACGAACCGGACCCTCCGCACCAGGGTTTCTCTGTACTCCACACGCTCGTTGCACAGCTGAATCCGGCCCTGTTGCTGCATGGCCATGTGCACCCCGAGTCTGGGGTGCATCCCGACCGACGGCTCGGAGGCACAATCGTGCGCAACGTGACCGGGCGGCATCTCCTCGACATCGAGCCAGTTGGCTTCGCCGGCGATGTCTCTGCTAGCGCACCCGGCGCGCGGGAGGACCGTGCCCGCTGAGACCGGGTTTCCCCGGGCTGACGTCGAGAACGATTTCCTGCGCGCCCGTCGGCGCGAAGTACTGTCCCGGCTCGCCCAGCGGCTCCGCCGCGGGCCGGACGACGTCAACCTCATCCTGCCGTTCGACGAGGTGGTCGCCGCGCTGGGCCGAACCGGCGAGCGGTCACTCGGCCTGCAGACGATCCGGCTGAACACGGTGGTGGGAACCGTCGACTCCACACGCGACTTCGACCGTTACTTCCGGCCCACCTCGAGTCGGGTACGCGAGCGGTGGGAGCGGCTGGCCCTCGCACAGCGCCGCGGTGAGCCCATCCCGCCTATCGATGTGTACCGAGTCGGTGACATGCATTTCGTGAAGGATGGCCATCACCGTGTATCGATCGCGCTCACCGCCGGCCAGAAGATGATCGACGCCTACGTGAGCGAGATCCTGACGGCGGTGCCGGCGCGAGGCATCCGTCATCGAAGCGACCTGCTCTTGAAGAGCTATGAGCGGATGTTCCGCTCCCGCGTGCAGCTCCCTTCCCAGGCATACGCCAAGATCACGGTCACCGATCCGTGGTCGTATGCCCAACTGGGCGAAGCCGTGGAAGCGTGGGGCTTCAGGCTGATGCAGCACGAGCACAAGTTCTACGACCGCTCCGAAGTGGCGCGCCGGTGGTTTGCCGATGAGTTCACCCCCGTGGTGCGGATGTTGCACGCGGCCGACCTGGTCGGCTCGTCCACCGACGCCGAGGCCTATGTGATCATCGCCGGCGAGCGCTACCGGCTGATGCGCACCCACCAGTGGAACGACGAGGTCATGGACGAGCTCCAGCGCAAACTCCGGTCACCGCGCCAGCGCAGGCACCCATGACGCGCTTAAGCGCGCGCCCACTTGCTCGGCCGGCGGGTGGAGATCCGGCCCGAATCCCCCGGCAACCGGCCCAGGCCAGCTGTCGGAGCTCTCGGAGGCTCGCTGTCAGCTGACCGGGGAGGCGGCCGGGGAGGCGCCGAGGGCGAGGTTCTTGCCGCTGCCGGGCTCGAACACGTGGACCAACCGGGCATCGAGCCAGAGCTCGGCGTCCTCGCCCTCCTGCAGGCGGCTTGCGGCGTCGAGCCGGGCCACCAGTGTGTCCCCAGTCGCGCCGGTGTCGGCGCGTCCCGAGTCCTGCGCGAGCTCCTGAAGCTCGGCGGCCGCCAGGCTATTCCCGAGCTCCGTGGCGAAGTAGACGTAGACATCCGAGCCCATGGACTCCCTGACGTCGATCGTGGCGCGGAACGTGATCCCTTCTCGCCGGGCATCGGCGGAGACAAGGGAGGCATCCTCAAAGTTCTCCGGTCGGATTCCCACGATCAGGTCGCGCGATGCGTCGGAACGCTCGAGTGCTTGCCGCAAGGCGTCACTGAGTGGGATATCGCCGAGCGGCGTGCGCAGCTTGCCATCCTCCGCGGTGGCCGGGAGGAAATTCATCGAGGGCGAACCGATGAACCCGGCGACGAAGAGGTTCAGCGGGCTCTCGTAGAGTTCCTGTGGTGTACCCACCTGTAAGAGCCGGCCACTGCGCATGACGGCTACCCGGTCGCCAAGCGTCATCGCCTCGGTCTGGTCGTGGGTCACGTAGACCATGGTCGTGCCCAGTCTCCGCTGGATCCTCGACACTTCGGTGCGCATCTGCACCCGCAATTTCGCATCCAGGTTAGAGAGTGGCTCGTCCATGAGGAATACAGCTGGGTCGCGGACGATCGCCCGGCCCATCGCCACACGCTGCCGCTGGCCACCGGACAAGTTGGCCGGCTTGCGGTCGAGATGCTGGGTCAGGTCGAGGATCCGGGCCGCCTCGGTGACCTTCTCGTCGATCACCGCCTGGGGGGTCTTGGCCAGCTTCAGAGCAAAGCCCATGTTCTGTCGCACCGTCATGTGTGGGTAGAGCGCATAGCTCTGGAACACCATGGCGACGTCGCGGTCCTTCGGCGACTTGTTGTTGACGACCTTGCCCCCGATCCGCAGCTCGCCTTCGCTGATGTCCTCGAGGCCGGCGATCATATTGAGCGTCGTGGACTTGCCGCAGCCGGACGGGCCGACCAGTATGACGAACTCCCCGTCGGCGATGTCCATGCTGATCTTGTCAACAGCCAGCGCGCCATCCGGGTAGCGCTTGGTGATTTGGTCCAGAACGATGTCAGCCACTTTCTCTCCTTCGAGTCCTGTCGGGCACCGGCTACCCCTTGACCGCGCCTGATGTCAGCCCGGCAATGATCCGGCGCTGGAAGAACAGCACGAAGACGATGATCGGGATGGTGATGACCACCGCCGCAGCCGCGATGGGGCCAGTCGGAACGGTGAACACCGACCCTCCACTGAAGTAGGCCATCGAGGCCGGCGCCGTGCGGGAGGCTAACGTCGATGTGAACGAGATCGCGAAGAGGAACTCGTTCCAGCAGGCGAGGAAGACAAGGATGGCCGTCGTGACCATCCCCGGCGCTGCGAGCGGGGCGATCACCTTCACGAAGGCCTGAAATGGTGTGGCGCCGTCGACCTTGGCAGCCTTCTCGAGCTCCCAGGGGATCTCACGGAAGAACGCCGACAGCGTGTAGATACCGAGCGGCAGGCCGAAGGCCACGTAGGGGATGATTAGCCCCGGCCAGGTGTTGAACAGGCCGAGCGACCGCTCGATGTTGAACATCGGAGTCACGAGTGAGATCGCCGGGAACATCGCGATCAGGAGCGCCATCCCGATGAGCAGGCTCTTGCCCGGGAACCGCAGCCGGGCGACCGCGTAGGCCGCCATACAGGCCAGCAAGACGGCGATGAATGTCGAGATGAGGCCGATGCCGATCGAGTTGACCAGTGGCCTTATGAACTGCGAGGTGCTCAAGATGCTGGAGTAGTTCCCCCAGGTCCACTGCGAGGGGAAGTAGGAGGGATCGAGGATCGCCGCGGGCGTCTTGAAGGACAGCGAGACCATCCAGAGCACCGGGATCATCGCCAGCGCCACGACGACGAGGTTCGCCGTCCCCCAGCCGACCTTCTGGCGGGAGGTCGTTGCAGCAGTAGCCATCAGCGGGTCACCTCTTTCCGATATCCGTGCCCGGGGCCGCGGTGCCGAAGCCCTTGATGAACATGAAGGCAATGACCACCACGCAGATGAAGATCAGGATCGAGATCGCCGAACCGATCCCCAGGTTCAGCGCGTTGAACAGGTTGTCGTAACCAAGAATCGACAGCGACCCTGTGCCGTTGTTGCCGCCGGTGAGGATGAAGATATTGTCAAATATTCGGAACGAGTCAAGCGTCCGGAACAGCAGCGCCACGAGGATCGCCGGCTTCATCAGCGGCAGCGTGATCTTGATGAAGCGCTGCCATGCGCTGGCGCCGTCCACCTTCGCCGCCTTCTGCAGATCCTCGGGCACCAAGGACAGCCCGGCCAGCAAGAGCAGGCCGATGAACGGCGTAGTCTTCCAGATCTCCGCCAGGATGATGACGCCGATCGCCTTGTACTCCGAGGTCAGCGGCGCGCTGTTGTTGAAGGCGGCAGAGAGGTAACCTTGAC
This sequence comes from Acidimicrobiaceae bacterium, assembly GCA_003136185.1. Lineage (GTDB taxonomy): Bacteria > Actinomycetota > Acidimicrobiia > Acidimicrobiales > Bog-793 > Palsa-601. The sequence goes on from PLDN01000033.1 coordinate 9,038, forward strand.
TCGGCGTCCATGCGTACTGCCAGCCGTAGGCGGCTGCGACCGTCACGATCCCGTAAGGGATCAAGGCGGCAGTCCGGACCGTGCCCCTGCCGAAGAGCGTCCGGTGCATGACCATGGCAAGGAGCATGCCGAGTACCAGGCTGACGGCGACCGAGATGACAGTGATGATCGCCGTCACCTTTAGTGCCTGCCACCAGTATGGCGAGCTGAGTACCGCAGCGTAATTGCTGAACCCGACGAACTTGATGTCTTGCGGCAACTCCAGGTTGTAGCGCTCTAACGACAGCCAAATGGCATATCCGACCGGGTAGGCGGTGACGGCGATCATCACGATGACCGCCGGGGCGCAGAGAGCCCAGCCGAGCCTGCGCTCAGCCCTGGCGCCCTCAGACAGCTGCTTTCTGCGCCGATCCGGAGCTTCTTCGATAACCTCGGAAGCCGGGACGGTGCCGACGGCTTCATTCACGCTCATCGGCCGCCTACTTCCGTCGTGGCCTGCGGGTCGCGTGTTGCGCGCGGGTTCATGGGACCAGGCCCTTTGATTGCAGGGCATTTTTGATCTGGCCGATCATCGCCTTCTCTGTGCTCGTCGGGTTGATGGAGGTTGGCGGCGAGATCAGGTGCGAGATGTCAATGGACACGACCTGATACAGGGGCGTCTTCGGCCGGACACTGGCGTTCTCGAGCGCATGGAGGATGTCTGCATGGAACGGGTAGTCGGCGAACAGCGCCGGATCGCTGTAGAGGCTCGTGATCGTGGGCGGCACGCCGCCGACGTTGGCGCCGATGATCTGGTTCTGCTTGTCTCGCAGACACAGCGCCGCCTGGAAGGCAAGCGCCTTGTGCTGTGAATAACTGCTTACTGCGAGGTCCGTCCCGCCGATCGTCACCTTGGCCGGCACGCCCGGAGTGACCTCGGGATAGAGCGCCCATTTGAAGTCCTTGAACAGCTTCGGGTTGTCGGTCTTCATCGACGGATACACGAATGGGTAGTTCAGCTCGAAGGCTGCCGTGCCGGCCTCCATCGCGAGCCGGTTCTGGTTTTCCATCTGCACCGCCAACGACGGGTCCGCAGCGGGCGAGACGGCGAGCTGACGCATGATCGACAGGGCCTTGACGGCAGGGGCGCCCAGCGTCACCTTCGTAGCGTCCGGATTCAAGATCGTCCCGCCGGCGCTGGCCACCATCGTGTTGAACCAGACCGTCGCCCCTTCGTACTGCGCCCCTTGGATCTCGATGTAGTGCGGCTTGCCCTCTTTGGCCAGCTGCTCAGCGTCGGTGATCATCTGGGCCCAGGTCTTCGGCGGGGTCTTGACCAGGTCCGAGCGGTACCACAGCAGCTCGGTGTTGCTGTTGTCGGGCACCGCGTAGAGACTGCCTTTCCAAAGAGCCGTGTCCAAGGCCGGTTGGAGCGTGCCCGCCTCGGCCTGTGCCTTGTTCACTCCGGTCCACGGTTCGATCCAGCCCGCCTCGGCGAACTCGGCTTCCCAGGTCACGTCCAGCCCCATGAGGTCGATCGTGGGATCGTGCGCGGCGAGCCGCCTGACGAGCTGCAGGCGTTGGCTGTCCGACGCGGCGGGCAGCACCTGATAGGAAATCGTGTACTTGCCGTGGCTCTGCTTGTTGCAGTTGTTGATGGCCTGCTGGGTGGCGCCGGAGCCGTCTGGATAGAAGTAGAAGTCGAGCGTGACCCCACCCGTGCTTGCGCTACTGGCGCCACACGCTGAGAGCATCGACGAGAGCAGGATGCCACCGGCCGCTCCAGCGACGAGGGACCGGAGCCCGGGCCATGAGCGTGCGAACATCCGCGACAAACCGGCTCGCCATGGCCCAGCCCGGTGATCACGGCCACCCGTCGTGCTGTTTTCCACGCCAACCTCCATCGGCGCCCCGCGTGCACGCTAGAGCGTTATCCAGTGCCAGACAAGGGGTTGGCTCAGGAAAAGCTTGCTGCCATTGCGCCCGCTGAGATCTTGGTGGCGAACTCGGAGCCGGCACCTACGCGGTCGCGCCGCAGCGGGGCCGAGTCACTCGGCCTTGGCACTGGCCAAGCGCGCGTCGAGATCGGAGACAGCGACTTGGCCCGCACACCAGTCCGGCACACCAGTCCGGCATCCGGTCCGGCGGCTCGGGGCTGGCGGCGTCGCTGGCGGCGGTGCGATCCACGACGGCGCCGGCAACCTGCTGCGGGCCTTCCTCAGCGTCGTCGCCGGCGATGACCGATCGCCGCTCAGGACCGAAGCCGGGCGAACTTGACCAACTCCTCGGGCCCAGTCGTGGCGAGAGCAGCGAGCTCTACCGCCAGTGCGCCAGGTCCGCTCTGCTCAGGCGCTTGCGAGCTGAAAGCACGCCTGGGCAGGTGCCCTCGAAGGTTCCTGAGGTCGGGGCGACGTCGGAGTAATCACGACCCACGGCCACGGTGAAGTAGCCCTGACTCGCTCGGCGGTCATGTGTAGGGTCGAAGGCCACTGCTACCGCCCGATTGGCGTCCTCTGCCGACGGGTCGTTCATCAGCACTTCCACCCAAGCGTGAGAACCCCCTCGCCCAGGTCGGGTACTCAGCTGTGGCTCCCGGTCGCGGCTCTCGGTGTCGCCGCCATCGGAGGCTATGTTTTCACTCACTTTCTGAGCACACCACTCGACAACCAGGACGTTGGCAACTGGGCCCGCATGTTGGGTATCGCTACTCTCTTCGTGGAGGGAGTACTGGTCGCGCTTAGTGCCTATGCAATGTCACTTGCCCGCGGCGTAACCCGATGGCGAGAGGCGCGACTACACAGATCCTCCTTCCGAGACAGGCGAGAGAGCTGGTGCGGGTAGCGAACGCTAACGGTTCGAGGAACCTGCCTTCCCGATAAAGGGACGGCATGGACCAGGAGACCTGACGCCATTGAGGCGACTCAGAGAGTTGCAACACTCCAAGCTGGGGAAGCCGGGGCCGCCTACTGAGCGGCCGCCGGCGGCCCCGCAAGCTTCGCCCTCACCGCCGCGCCCTGCTCTCGTCGCCAGCATCGTGGCCGCGTTCGCTCTGCTGGGACCGCCGCTTCGGGCCACGCAGAGAACGCCAGTTACGCCGCTCATGTTCTCCGCGTTCGTCCAGAGCGTGCAGAACGATGGGATCGCGTCCGCCACCATCGGCCCCGCCGGCAATTGCTCTCGGAGATGAACGGAGTCGGTGCCGAAGCCACCCTGCGGATCACCGATGAGGAAAGTCACGAAGCTGCTGATCCCCGAGCAGTGAAGGCGCCGAGATGCATTACCCGCCCGGGCGTCTAGACGCGAAGGGTCCCTTGGCTCTCGAAGCTCATAGCGCGCTGCAGGGCGACGGCACGGAGCGCCTCGGGGATCTCGACGGGGCCTCCGATGCTGCCGGCGTTCAGACCGGCCTGCGCGGCCTCCTCAACGATTCCGCCCACGACGATGGCCAACTCCGGGGTGCGATGGAAAACCAAGACGCCGTGGTTGGCCAGCAGTACCGCAGGGACACCGGGGGTGATCGCGGCCCGAATGTTGGCTACGGCCTGATCGGAGCCGCGCGGCCCGTAGGAAGCGACCGGCACTCCTGTCGGCAGGCCGAACATCGCCAGCGCTTCGACCCAGCAGCCGATGGGCCGATGGGCCACCGCGTAGGCCGTGGCGTAAGGCGAATGAGTATGAAGCACACAGCCGACATCACCATGGTCCGCGTACATAGCGGTGTGCATGGCCACTACGGCACCCTGAATGGGCGGCAGCTCGCCTTCAAGGAGCGTCCCGTCAAGCCGCACCCGCACTACGGCAGCCGCAGCATGGTTGCGAAGTGACGGACCAGCAGTGAAGTACATCTCGTCCGCTCCGGGTACTCGAAGGCTCACGTTCCCGTGACCGTTCGAAGAGATCGCTCCGCTCGCTACGACTCGCTGAGCCACATCGACCACTTGATCGACCAAGTCCTTGTCCATCTGGAGTCTCCTTCTGCCTCGGCTGTGACCGACCGAGATATCGGCGGGTCAATGCAGCACTCGTTCCGATCGGGAAGAATAGGACCGTGGCCGACACGTTCACCTCCCGATTCGCGACACCTTCAACGATGCCCTGCTGATGGAGGGGTGGGGCTGTTGGCCGCAGAGCTCGAACTGCTTCGAGCGCTAGGTCGGCGAAGCGATCCAGCCCGTCGCGGCGTGTCCTCGGCGCCCCAAGCGTCGCGTATCTCCCCGGAGGGGTCCAGTCCCCACGCGAGAGGCCCACGTTCGGATGGCTCCGAGGCGAACTCGACCAGAGCTGGTCCTCGCCAGAGGGCAAGTGCGTGTCTCAGCATCTCGAGCGCCACCGCGTGACGCTCGAGAGCGAACGCTCGTCTTGCCTCGCCCAACAGCGACTCGAAGCGCGAGGCGTCGAGCGCGTCCGGGTCGACCTCGAGTAGGTAACCGGACGGGGTCGTCCGCAGCTGACCTCGCTCGTCGTCGCCCGCCTCGGAGGCCCGCAGCGCACGGCGCAACCTCAGGACGAGCGTCTGAAGAGTGTTCGTCGCGGTGCGCGGCGGTTCACCGGCCCACAGCAGATCAGATCCGTTCGGCCGTAACGACCCGATTCGCATGTAAAAGAAGCAGCATCAGGAGAGCGCGCTGGCGAGGCCCGCGGACCTCGAGCGGCTCTGAATCACGAGTCGCAGTGAGCGTGCCGAGGATCGCGAATTCCGTCAGCACGGCCCCTTCGAGGCCATCGGCGGGCCCGTCAGGGCAGATCCACGTCCGCCGTCGCGATACCGGTAACGGGAAGATCCGAAGGCTTCGAGGTGCTCGCTAGAGCCCTCGCGTCGCCGAACGGGTAAACCGTCCCATTGGAACCAGCCATCCAGTACCCGCCACCGTCGGCGGTCAGCGCGACGCCGACGATATCGGAGACCTTGACACCCTTTGCGGGTAGGGACCCGTGGAAAGGTGCCCCCGTACCGAAGACGAACGCAGCGCCGTTGGCACCGAAGAGTATGTAGCCCGTACCTTTGGCCGAGAGCACGATCGAGCGGATG
>PLDN01000011.1 GCA_003136185.1 Acidimicrobiaceae bacterium
GCACGACTTGTACGCCCAGATATTGAATGACCTCCGGCTGACGCAGGAGTACTACGGGTTTCGTGAGTTCGTCCAGATGTCGGGATACTTACCGCGGAATCTGCTCGTCGTTCTCAAGCAGGTCACTCGGTGGTCGCTCTTTCTAGGGGAACAGCCGTTTCGCGGCGACAAGGTGTCGCTCAGGGCACAGCGCGAGGGTGTGCGCGAGGCCAGCGCATGGTTCCTGAGCGACGCGAAGGGACTGGGGCGTGTCGGGGAGGAGACGCAGTTCGCGATTCGGCGGCTCGCAAGCCTGTTTCGCGAGATGCGGTTCTCNNCCGGTCGAGGTCAGTTGTTCGTCGTTCTCGACAGACCGCCAAGGGCTCTCGACCGGCGCGCTCAACTGCCTGGACGAAGCTACATCGCACAGCCTTCTTCTTGAGGTTCCCAACGGCCGACGAGACAAGAACACCCACGTGCTGAACCACAAGTACCAGTTGAACCCCATGCTGGCACCACTCTTCGATCTATCATCTGCGCTTCGTGGCTCGGCGGGATTCTCCGCCGCTGACCTCAACGCCATCTTCGATCCTGCCATCAGCCAGACGCAATATGAAGCGGTTCAGCGACGGACGTTGGACCGGATGAAGGCTCCCTTCTTCAGCAAAGGCACGCCACCACAAGATTCCTTCAAGTTTGAGTGACTGGATGGATTACAGCCTCTTACATCGTGCCGAGTTTCCGGCCAACAAGCTCCTCGACCTGCCGAAATGGGACATCTTTATTTCGGCGTATAACAAGTCAGAACGTGTCAACGAAGTGTTTGCCAAAGTCGTCGCCGCCAAGAAGGAGTGGTTGGTCCATCCCGAGTATGACTTCTCCGTGGACGAGCTACCGACCACCGGGGAGACGCGTGTCATGACGACCAGGGACGAGGCGGAGTTCTGGCACGAGTACTTTCTCATGGCTGACGTCGAGTCGTGGCCGAGGGACGCCGCCATATGCGTCGACAGCACCGGATTCATGCGACCGCATCTGATGCTTCTCCCGCTCCTCCTTCGCGATCGGGGATTCACTCGACTGCACGTGTTGTACGCGGACCCGAAGGCGTACCAGTCCGGCGAGAAGACCCCGTTTACGCAAGGGGCCGTTACGGAGGTGCGGCAGGTTCGAGGCTTCGAGGGAACCCACGTGCCTGATGCGGGTGATAACGATCTACTCGTAATCGGGGCCGGATATGACGACGAACTCATCCGCCGTATTGCGGAAAGCAAGCGGGCGGCCCGAAAGTTGGAGATGTTCGGGTTGCCGAGCCTTCAGCCGCACATGTACGAGGAGAACCGGCTGCAGGCGGCGAAGGCTGAGGAGGCGCTCGGTCCGTTGCCCACTCGGTCCTTCCTCTTTGCTCCAGCGAACGACCCGTTTGCGACTGCGCAGGAGCTGCATGAGAGGCTCGCCGACGAGCGCGTACGAGGCCTGGCCAACCTCTATCTGAGCCCGCTCGCCACGAAGGCACAGACCCTTGGCTTCGCTCTCTACTACTTGTGTGAGTGCATTGGCCACGCTGCCAGCATGATATTTCCGTACGCCGAGTTCTACTCGCGCGAAACCTCCATCGGGTTGGCACGTGTCTGGCTCTACGAATTGGCGTTCGATTGGTTCATGTCATGAAACGCTGCTGAGCCGGCGGCGTGGTCACGATCGCGCGGAGGTCAGCACCCCTCGGGCGATCAGGGCGTCGAAGTGCTTTTGGACCCGTAGGGCGGTTGAGCCGCCGCGACAGAGGAGTCCGAGTTCGATGTTCTTGTCATAGGCGGCGTTCGTCATGTTGGCGCTCGTGAGTAGGACGTCTCGGCCGTCGACGATGATGGCCTTGGCGTGGAGCTTGGCATCGCGTGGCTCGCGTTGGTCGGCGGGCCAGTGGTAGATGCGATACTTCGCGTAGGCGGCAGCACCTCCTCCGCCGTCGAGGTGCTCAGGCGATTCGAGGATGAGGTCGACTCGAACGCCACGTGCGGACACCGCGTCGAGCGCGGCGGCGATCGCCGGTACCTGATACGCCGCATAGCTGACGAGGGTCACGCGCTTGTTCGCGCTCGCGATGAGTTGTCGGACAACCTCGGAGGTCAAGCGCACAGGCGCAATTGGAGAGTCGGGACCGGTGACAACGATGTCGATGGTGGCAGCACCGGCGACATCCTTCGCGGCCAGGGCAGTCTCCAACGCCAACGCGATCGACGGTCCTTCCGTTCCCGGAGATGCGGCCCATTCACCGTTCAACGGATCGACGAGAGCTCGGTGGCCGGCCGGTACGGCCTGACGTATGGCGGCGGCCGTCGCAGCCGTGTAGGAGCCGGCGCTGTGGTATGCGATCGCAAGGGAATACACGTGGGCTTCGCCCAGCTCCTCAACAACGGCGACGACGGCCCTCGGTAGTCCACTCATGCGAAGTACTCGAGGCCGGTGTGCCTGAACGTGTCGGCAAGGGTCGAGCGGTCCAAGTATCGGTTGCCACGCTCGCAGCTGGTTTCGGCCACGAGCAGGCAGGCGTGGCAGGCGGCGCCATGGAGCGAGCTATTGGCAGCGTCAGGTTCGTGGTCGGCGCACAGCGGATCGGAGCTGCAGAGGGCGGCCCTATCGATCGCCCGTCGCAAGATCGGACCGAGCTCGGAAGCTTGGCCGAGATGCACAAGCCCGCCGAGTGTGCCTTCGGCGTCGGGCGCCGACGTGTAGAGGAGGATGCCGGCCATCGGCTCCGGGCCTTGACCGGGCGACCTGCTGTAGATCCGTTCGCTCAGCGACGCAGATGAGTAGCCGCACTCGATCGACAGCTCGTTGATCAAGGAGTGCGACAGCGAGTGCAAGAGGACATAGCGCTCGCCCGGCCAACCCAGGCTGGGGNNGGGTTGTCGAAGGCGTTGGCCTCCCAGACTCGGACGGCGTCTTCGGCAAAGCGCAGGAAGACGCCTTCGCCACGGTTCTCCACGACCGGCACCCAGGTTGGGGCGCGCTTCGTTTCGAGCGGTGCAACCGCCCGCAGGTCGTCGGGTTCACCCGCGCTGATACGCGAGAAACCGCACAGAGCAGTCACCACGCGAAGCCGGTGCGCGAGCGTCACACCGGCGAGCTTCGTCGCGAAGGCTGGGGGTGGGGCAAGCGGTTCGGCCTCGAAGTGGGGTGAGCTCTGACCGCCGGAACCCTTCGTCAACGCCGTCCACTCGGGTGCACGAACGTCGATGCCGACTGGCTGCTGACCGCCGGCACGGCGGGCCTCGATGGCCTTCCAGACGTCATCGACGTCCTCGCCGGCGAACGCTGCAGCGAGGACCCTGTCGGAGGACAGCGCGTACACAAGTACTTCCTTCAACGGCATCTTGGCGAACGCTGCCCATTGGTCGTGGACGAGTTGGGCTAGCGAGCCGCCGGCCACTGGAAGTGAAAGTGCCGAGACGGCACTGTTGAACCAGAGATTCGAGGCCCCGAGCACCAAGGTGCGCAGCTGTTCGGCGCATGGCTCGCCGGCTTGTCCGAGGTGGGGATGGCGACCGCGGCACCGCGGCATGGTCGTCTTGGCGATCGGGCCAAAGGCCTTGGCAAGCGTCGACTTCGCGCCACACGTGAGGCAGGCGACCTGCAGGTCGGTCGCGCGTCCGCCTGAGCCGACGTCGTTGACCCGCAGGATCGGATTGGCACACAAGGGAACCCCGTCGTGGGCAAAGCGCACCCAGGGAAACTCGTCCAGGTGACCGTTTGGGCAGCCGGTGACGAAGCGAGCTGGCACAGCGGCGGGTGGTCTCCGGGCCTTGTCGCAGTTGGGGTGGGTGTAACGGGTCTTGTCGACGCGATACGGGTTGTGGTCGAGCTTCAGCGCACCTGAGTTAACCGGGAACAGCCGGTTGCATGCGGTGCACCGCAACCACCGGGGAAACACGGTCACCGGGATCCCGACCCGCGCCCAGTCGTCGTAGGGGTTGTTCGTCGTCTGCGGTTCAGCTGGAAGGGCCAGCAGCTGGTCGACCTGTGGCCCCAGTCTGGCCTGAACCGCCGCGAGCAGCCGCTCCTCGGTCACGACAGCCTGTCGTGTGACGTCCCACCGGTCGAGCCCACCAACGATCACGCTGAGATTCGGCAAGTCGATGAGGGCACCGACACCGTATGAGTGGATCGCTTGGCTCGGCCGGATCGTTCCGACCCTGGCCGGGCCGCTGTAGACGCCTTTCGAGCTGGTCACAGCACGGCTTCAGACGGGTCGAGGATTTCGTCGGCATCGTCAACGATGTCGGCGTCGCCAGCTGCCGGCGGCAACTCGGCCGCATCGGAGTCAGTGGCCGCCGGCGGGGGCGGAAAGGCAGCGCCGGGGTCGTCGGACGGATCGTCTTCGCGGAGCAGCAGGTTCGAGCCGACTTCGACCTCTCGCAGCGAATTCGGCGCCGTGAACACGGTCCACGGTCCTGACTCGGGCGACTTGAGCAGGTTGATCTCACTCCCAGTGCCTCGTGCGTAGGCGAGGGTCACGCCTGGAGCGGCCTGCTGCTTGGACCATTTGTCCCTGCGATCAGCGATGAGTTGGTCCACGGCGGTCGCGGCAGCGTTGTTGGCAACAAGCTGAGCGCGGGTACGAAGCGACGCAGCGATCGGATCAAACTCGGATTGCAGCACCGGCACGATCTGAGCTGCTGGCTTCGGGTTCCAGTCGCCTCGCGAATGGCGAGCCTCCGACACCATCAGCGCCGTCAAACCACGGTCGAGGGCGCGGCGAGCGAACGGAGTCACCGACAGGGCTTCGACCTGGCGGTAGTAGGTCTGGTGGTAGTGCTCGAACGTCTCGTAGTGCGATAGGTCCCGCGGCTTGGCCCAGTTGTAGAGCGTGACAACCAACCCCGGGCCAGTCGCGTCACGGCCAACCCGGCTGGTCGCCTGGATGTACTCCGCGGTGGTCTTCGGCTGACCGGAGCAGATCATCAGCCCGAGTCGGGGCACGTCCACTCCGACCGAGATCATGTTCGTCGCAAGCACGACGTCCACCGGGTATCGCTTGCCCTTGGCGGGTTTCGCGCCGGTGAACCGCACGCCGAGCTGATCGAGGGTTGCGGGGATGTCACTCGAGCTGATGCGGGAGGTCAGTTCGCTCACTTCGTTCAAGTACCGCGCCGCCAAGCCACGCCGATCGGCACGGCGGACTCGGTTGACGACTTCGTCGTCGAGCATCCGTCGCATTCCCCCCAACTCGCGGAGAGCGTTGAAGTAGCCCACCGTGGTCATCCAAGGATCCGCCGCAGCGCCATACTTTTCGTACAGGACCTGGGCAGAGGCGAGCACCGTGGTGTAGATACGGGTAGCGACCGACTTGAACCGCTGACCCATCCCGCACACACCGAGATACAGCCGGCCTGCGGTCTCTGTCAACGGACGTTCGACAGCGAAGAAGGAATCGCCGGCGTCGATCACTTGGGGAGGAAACACCGCCAGCCGGCGACAGAACAACGAGTACGCTTGGCGCTCGGCGCGGCGGATCGTCGCGGTCGAGGCCACCACCTTCGGCCTGCACTCCACGCCATCGACCGTCCACGAGGACAACTGGTCGATCACCGTCTCGTACAACCCGAACAACGACCCGAGCGGGCCGGCGATCAGGTGCAACTCGTCCTGGATGATCAGATCGGGTGGCCGACGCGGCAGGCAGTCTGTCGTCGATGCCGCCAGAAGCTCGCCAGCCGCTGGGTGCGAGTTAGCCTCCTTGTGGTCGCCGACCACGTCGAGGTCTCCCGAGCGAAACCCGTGCCGCGAGCACTTGCGCGTCACCCGGCCAAACAGTCCGGTGGTCGCTCCCTGCCACGGGAGCTGAGCGAACTTGTCCGCCGTCGAGATTACGAGGTCGGGCAGCAGCCGATAAATCTCCTCGTCGACTGTCACGACCGGGATGCCTTCGCTCGCTGAGCGACGTGCGGTAAACGGGCAGCGTCCCTTCGGGTCGCCGCAGGTGATCAGCGTGCGCCAAAGCTGCGGATGCACCTTCGCATCGGTCTTCGGGTCGAGTTCATGGCCGCACCAAGGGCACGACACCAGAGACGTGGGGCTGGCGCCTTTCGCCCAGCCCGTTTGCTTCAGATCGTCGAGCGCCTGTGCGGCGTCCTGCGTCTTGTTCGCACTGACCGAGGCACCGACCCACATCCCGATCCGGAACGGTGTGGCGCCCCACCGTGCATCCCCCTTGGCAACCAGCTCACGGCGCCGCACTTCACACGCACAGATCAAGGCGGCAGCCCGCTGGAACTGTTGCGAGGTCAGCAGCCGCAGCGTATAGCGCATCAATACGCCGACGCCGCCCTCACCTGAGTGGCCAGCAACGTCACCCTGCAGACGGCGGATCGCCAAGGTGAACGCGGTGAGGCCGAGGTAGGCCTCAGTCTTGCCACCACCGGTCGGGAAGAACAACAGGTCAGCGGTGCCAGTGTCGAGCTTCCGCTCAGCATGAGTGGGTTCGGCAAGCGCAGGCAGGTTGATGAGCACGAACGCCAGCTGGAACGGCCGCCATGACCAGTTCGGCTTCGCCAATACGGCCGTCTCCGCGTCGGCTGCCGACAACCCAGGCTGTGCGCGACGTTCAAGGCCGATCAGCGTACGGACACGCTGTTGCCACATCGTGTGATTCGCAAAGGCGAATGCTTCCGCTACAAAACCATTCGAACTAATCAACGCGATCCCAGCACGCATTCGGCCGGCGATCCCTCTCGCCGAAGCGACCGCAGCGCGGGCCGCATCGGCCTCGTGTCCCGAGAACGCAGCGATCCGGCCATCTTGACGATCAAGCCACCGGTCATAGGCCTTTGCGAGCGGGAGCAACGTGGCGGCGGCGCCTGGACCGTCTAGACGCGCCAGCTCTTCCATGTCGAAAGTGACCCGACCGAGCAGCTGCCGCTCGACGTCATCCAACGCAGGATCGTTCGGCCCAGGGGCCTCCACCTTGGCGACCTCCGCGCGAGGGACCACCGTCGTTCGAACTGAGGTAGCTCGATAGGGGTTCAGCTCTGCGACTTCAGCGTGCACGGCAACACCGTGACCGACGGCAAACTCGACCTTCTCTCGATAGAGCAGGTCCAGATGCGCCAACTCCGGATCGCTCTCGTCCGCCGAATGAGGCAAGGCGACATCACGTCCTACGAATACGGGCGTCCCGTCGGGCGCTGCCACCGCCACCTCGACCTGGAATAGCCAACGTTCATCGACGTTCAGCCGTGTCGGCAGCTGCTCGTTCACCAAGAAGAGCGTGATCAGCCAACAGTTTGCGCTGCGACGGCAACGTCCCCGAACTACGACCTCGGGATGCACTGGATCGGGTATCAACGGTCCAACATCACCCTCGACCAACGGCAACGGCGACAGCCCGCCCGCGGGGTGCCGCTGCCACAAGCGCTGAAATGCACCCGTCGCGGTCGGATCAGGGTTCGCGATCTTCTCGTAGCCGCCCCACGAGGCAGTCACGTTCAGCGAAGAGCACGACGCGTCCACTGCAGCGGTGAACCCAATCGACGAAGGGAACAGCACCATCTTCGCTGGCTGGCCAT
>PLDN01000055.1 GCA_003136185.1 Acidimicrobiaceae bacterium
ACGAAGGACCGCCCGCACCTCCTCGTCGGAGAGCGGGGGCCAGTCCGGCGCGACGAGCGCCTTGCCCATGCCGTGGACGAGCCCGTCGGACAGCTGCGCGGGGGTGGGGGAGCAGGTCAGCTCGGCACGGCTTCCACCGCAGCGCTGCCGCGTCGAGCTCCGCCCCGACGGAGGACGGCGGCGAGCCCACCGCCAATGAGCGTGAGGAGACCGGCGACGACGAAGGAGCAGATCGACGCCGACATCCAACTCTCGGGCCGGAACCCGATCGCATGGCCGAATCGCGTCCAGGCCGCGACCCACCAGGAGATGTAACCGGGGTTGATGAGCTGGTAGGTGACGAAGCCCACCGCCCAGGGGATGAGCATCGCGTAGCGCGCAGGGGAACGCGTCGAGAGGTCCCAGTTCCCTCTTGCGAGCACGAAGAAGTCGACTACGAGAACCCCGAACATCGGGACGAAGACCGAGCCGAGCAGATCGAGGAAGTTCCCGTAGTCGGCGATATTCATCCACAGCGCGAGCGCCGTCGTCAGCACCGCGAGACTGAGCGCAAGCACGCGTCGGTCCCACAGCGGGCGGAGGTTCTGGATCGAGACGGCGGTCGAGTAGACGTCGGCGAAGGACTGGTCAAGTTCGCGCGCGGCGAGGACCGCGAAGGCGAGCGAGCCGAGCGGCACGGCGATGAACGCGCCGTAGATGTCGCTCGGGTTGCGCGCCACCGTCAGAAGCGCGAGCAGGCCGATCACGTAGCAGAGGATCTGAGTCGTGCCGTAGCCGAAGAGCGTGGCGAAGAACGCGGCGCGCTCTGAGCGTGAATGGCGCGTGTAGTCCGCCGCCAGGGGTGCGAAGGAGACCGCCACCGCGACGACGGTGTCGGTCGCCGCCCAAAAGCCTGACCAGGTGCCGTGGCCGAGTCCCGGAAGGGGGTGACGGAGGAGCTCGACGAGGAGATAGCCCATGACGATCAACACCGCGCTCGTCGCGTACCTGCGGAGCACCCGGATGGCGCCGAGCGGTCGGATCGTGAGGAGACCTGTCGCCGCGCCGGCGATCAGCACGTAGCCGAAGCGGGGGAGCGCTGGCGCAACCGTGTGGGCGGCCGTCGCGATCGTCACGAGCTCGAAGATTCCCCAGCCGATGCACTGGACGATGTTGAGGACCGTTGGCAGGTAGGAGAGCTCGGCGCCGAACAGTCCCCGCAAAAGGACCATCGCCGGTGCGCCGGTGCGCGCGCCGGGGAGGCCGGAGTACGCGACAGCGAGGGTGCCGAGGACCGTCCCGAGCGCGATCGCGGCGAGCGCGGCACCGAGGGAGAGCTCAGGGGTTCCGGGCCCTCCGGGCTGCAGCACGAAAATCGCTCCAGTGAAGCCGAGCAGGCTCACCCCGAGGTTGCCCCACAGCCCGAGCTGGTCGAAGAGGCTGAGCGCCCGGGGGACCGGCTCGGCGAGCGTCTTCGGTACTTCGGAGTGGCGATCGCCGGGGACGGTGGTGAAGGCCTGCGGGTCCGACGTCGCGACCATTGCTTGCTCCCTACGCCGGCATTATCCGGTCAGGTTCGAACGGTCGGTGGCACTCCGGCCTGACGGCCAGCCACCCTCTCAGCTCGGTACGCCCGAGCTCCCGTGTAAATCGACTGTCACCTTATCGCAGGCAGCTCGGGGCCCGACGAGGAAGATCCAGCTCGAGTCATCGGGCACCTAATGGGAGTCGACCACTTCGCTTCTTGAACAGGTGAGGCAGTCAACCGCATCAAGCAAGACCGCTACGACCGACTTGCCGAGCTCCGTGAGATCGCGATGTTGCTCTCTGACTCGCTGACGCCGCGCGGAGTCGGCCAGTGGCTCCACGCGAAGAATCGCTTGCTCGGCGGTCATCGCGCGATCGACCTGCTGGCTGATGGGAACGTCGACGAAGTCCGACTCGCCGCGAGGGCCTTCATCGAGGGCGCCTATGTTTGAGCACACGAAACCTTCGTGTTTCGGTGGCCAGAGCGCCGCGGCGGCACGCTGACAGGTCGAGGTTCGCATTAGCACTTCACCTATAATAAGCACAGTGCTTATGATAGTGTAGCTACGTATGGATGCGTATGATTGGCTTCGCAAAGCAGGCATCACAGTGGAGCGTCGCGTCCCGCCCGTGGGGGAGCGCCTGAGCACTGGACCCGACGCCACCGTCATCATCTCGATCGATTCGTCAAGTGCTTTGTTCGCCGTCGAGGAGCGACAGCGCGCACCGTATCCGAACGAGCTGGCTCGACTGGAGCCTCGCCGAAACGATCTGACGTGCCAAGGCAAACCGCTCCTAGTCGTGCCGTTCGTACCTGAGAGCCTCGCGTCAGCGCTGATCGAGTCAGGTTGGTCTTGGGCGGACTCGGAAGGCAACTTCGATCTGCGCGCTCCGGGTCTGCTACTGAAGCAGCGGCGCACGGCAGTGGCTCCAAGGACGCCAGCGAGAGGCCTCCCGCGGGGCTCAGGAAGCTTTGCGATCATCCGGGCGCTCATTCGGTTCGGAGCTGCCGAGGAGGAGGAAGAAGCGCCCGCAACCGCACTCGCCGCCCAGGCGAAGGTGAGTCAACCACGCGCGTCCCAGGTGCTCGCTCGACTCCACGAGCTGAAACTCGTCGAGAGGAGATCCCACGGCCGGTGGAGGCCGAACCGCGAAGCGCTACTCGACCGGTTTCTTGCCGAATACGGAAGACCCGGGGGAACCGAGCGTTACTTCTACAGCCTCGACTCGCTCACCGAGGTCGCCGTGCGAGCCGGCCGACTGCATAATCACCGTTATCCAGTCGTTGTCTCGGCCGACGTGGGTCCAGACTTGATAGTGGCCTGGCGGCGACCGACAACTTTGCTGCTGTACGCAGAGGGAGATGTTGCGACGTCGCGACTTGGTGTGGTCGCCGCGCAAGGGTCTGGCGATGCCAACGTGATCGTGCGGCATCCAGATGACAGGTCGGTCTTTCCGACACCCGATTTCGTAGCCGAAGTGAGCGGCACCGACGTGTACATGGCCGACCCCACTCAAATGATCTGGGACTTACAAGATCTCGGAGGAGAAGATCGACTCGAGGCGGCTGGGAGGCTTCGCGAATGGCTGCTCACCCGCCACTGAGCCAGCTCGTGCTCGCGGCGAGATCCGTCGCGGACGATCTCGGCTACGTCGCGCTCGCGGATCTATCCCAGGTGTTCGAGGGCGAACCCGACAGCTACCGCGTGATTGGAGGCCACATGGTCACCGCGCTGGTCGGACGATGGAGCCTCGGCGCCGAGCTCTACCGAGAGACCGGCGATACCGATCTCGGTGTTCCACCCGTTGTCATCAGACACGAGAACCTAGTCAGCCGGCTCGAGGATTTGGGCTACGTCAAGGTCGAGGGCAATCGGTTCGCGAAGGTCGTCACCGACGTTCCAGTGCGCCTACCGGACGATCCGACGGCGCATCAAACAGCAATCATCGACGTCCTCGTCGGGGCATACACGAGTCGAGCTCGGCAGAATCGAAAGGTTGGCGACATCTACACGACCGAGGTGCCCGGGCTGCCGCTTGCCTTGAAGAGACCGCCGGTAGCGATTCAGCTGACGCTCCATCGGATGAACGGCGAGGTTGTGCGGGCTGAGCTGTCCTTTCCGGACGAGCTGAGCGCACTGATCCTGAAGGCCTTCGCCACGACGGTGCGGACGAAGGGCACCGATGTTGTCGACCTGTGGCGGTGCCTGGAAGTCGCGTTCGCTGCGGCGGTCGGGCCGAGCCATTTCAACTCCGAGAAGGAGAAGGAAGGCGCCGAAGTCGTCCGCCGGCTCTTCCGGGAGCGGTCTGGCCCCGGGTTGATGGCGTTGATCACAGAGCAGCGTCTGTCAGTCAATGCCGCCGACGCGCGTTTCACAAGGCTGAGGGCCCTCGTCGACCGGGTACTCGGTCTGGCGTAGATGGCGAGACGCCGAGCGCGGCGATGGCGATGCCGAGCGAGGCCGAGAATCGTGAGCGACGGTGTCAAACGCATGTCAAACGCACGGGCGCCGACCGGCCTCGAGTGAGCCGGACGACGCCTCGACTGCGCCCGCACTGGGCAGGACTTTCGGGATTTGTCAGCACCGCCGCGGACACGGCCACCGTCCTCATAACCCGAAAGTCGGAGGTTCAAATCCTCCCCCCGCCACCAGATCTTTCGACGTGTCGCGCCCAATCCCCAAGATGTCATGGCGTTTAGCGCGGTTTCAGCGCACTCCCACGGAGTTATCCACAAGTATCTCGGGGCAATTTCTCGGTGGGTTATCAAAACTGCGTTATGTGCTGTTACGCAGGGGTGGCGCGCCGCCAACCCCGCGACACGCTGCGGCTTTCGGTGATTCGTGCAAGCTGAGCTTTCGGTGCCCTGTGCTGCCCTACCGCAGCCCTACAGAAGCGCCTACTCAAACCACTTGTGCTTTAGGTCTGCTGCCCCGTGCGCCCCTTTCGCGGAGGTCGACGAGAGCCGCGCACCCAGGTCAATGGACGCGCCCGGAGGTCGCTTGCGAACGACGTACCTGTCTTGCACCTCACTTGCGCCTCAAAGTCTGATGCCGTGAGCGAGCGGAATCCAGAGAGGCTGCGGAAACGGGGTCTGATGAGGCGCGTCACCGAGGTGTTCTCATCAGACAGGCGACGCCAGTGGCTCTGTCGGTGCTGGT
>PLDN01000118.1 GCA_003136185.1 Acidimicrobiaceae bacterium
GCCCCGCTCGGGCGCAGCCACACGTCCGCCCCGCTCGGCGCGCCCCACGCGCCCGAGCGCCCCGCCGCGACGCCCGTCGCGCACGACCGGCGAACGCGGTTCGCACACCCCTCGCAGGCGGATCACCGCGATGCTGGTCCTGTCCGCCGCGATGCTCCTGCTGCTGATCGGCCGGGTTGTCGACGTACAGGGCCTGAATGCTTCGAAATACGCCTCCTACGGGCAGTCCGAGCAATATCAGCAGGTCACGCTGCCAGCACTTCGCGGCACGCTTTACGACCGCAACGGCAACCTGTTGGCCGCGTCGGCGCCGCGGGTCGACATTGTCTCCGACGACTTCCTCATCCACTCGGCGGCGACAGCCGCCAGCGATGCGCCCGGCCTAGCGCGCGCCCTCGACCTTTCCCAGTCCAAAGTCATCTCTTTGCTCTCTGAGCACAACGGGTACGTGGCGCTGGCGGATGACGTGAACAGCACGGTCGAGAACAAGGTCGCCGATCTTGCCCTGCCGTTCGTCTCGTTCGTGCCTGCCGAGATTCGGGAGGAGCCCACCGGGAACCTGTTCGCTCCTTTGCTCGGACAGGTCGGGTACGGCGGCAAAGGCCTGTCCGGCCTCGAGTACCTGTATCAAAATGCCCTCTCGGGCGCTGCTGGTTCCGAGCAGGTCGTCATCGGGCCTTCGGGTGACCAGCTCCCGGGCGCGGCGAAAGGCGTCAAGCCGGCCATGCAGGGAACCGGCCTCGTGCTCACGCTCGACCAGGCTCTGCAGTACGAGGTGACGCAGGCCCTCTCCGCGCAGGTGCTCGGACAAAAGGCGCAAAGCGGCGTGGCTGTGGTGCTCGACACGAAGACAGGCGGGGTCCTGTCGATGGTAAATCTCGTCCGCGTGGGCGACAAGGTCGAGCCTGCTGAGCAGAACCTCGCAACCAATGCCGTATATCAGCCGGGCTCGGTCATGAAGCTGGCCACCGTCTCGGGAGCGCTGCAGAACGGCTTGATCACGCCGGATGAGGAATTCACGGTGCCGTACACGATCTGGGTCGGTGGATGGCCGTTCGAAGATGCCGACTACCACCCGACAGAGCAGCTGCCGGTGAGCCAGATCCTGGCTC
This sequence comes from Acidimicrobiaceae bacterium, assembly GCA_003136185.1. Lineage (GTDB taxonomy): Bacteria > Actinomycetota > Acidimicrobiia > Acidimicrobiales > Bog-793 > Palsa-601. The sequence continues at coordinate 1,113 of PLDN01000118.1, forward strand.
AGTCCTCGAACGTCGGCACGATCGAGATCGCCCACCTCCTCGGCGAGGAGCGGCTGCAGTACATGTTGAAGAATCTCGGCTTTGGCGAGAAGACAGCCTTGGACTGGCCTGGCGAGTCCGCCGGGTTGGTGCCAACTGCCTCGAACTGGTCGGCAGCCGACATGGGAACCGTGCCGATCGGGACCGGCGAGGCGGTGACCGCTATGCAGATCGTCGACGCGTATAACGCGGTCGCCAACGGTGGGGAGTACGTACCACCGAAGCTTGTCGAGGCGACGGTCGGACCCAACGGGGTGGAGCACGTGTTGCCGGCGACGGCAGCGCACCGTGTCCTCGACCAGTCGACCGTCGACGAGCTCCTCCCCATGCTCGAGGACGTGACCTCGGAGGGCACCGGTGTGGAGGCTGAAATCCCCGGATACACGGTCGCTGGCAAGACTGGGACAGCTCAAATCCCGCGAACGACAGGGCCCGGCTACCAGCTCGGTGCGTGGATGGCCACCTTCGTCGGATTCGTGCCTGCCCAGAATCCCCAGCTGACAGCCATCGTTGTCCTCAACCACCCGAGCGCGATGTACGGTGGCTCGGCTTCAGCCCCCGTCTTTGCCACCATCATGAAGTACGCCCTGCGCCATTTCGACATCTCACCGAGCGGTGCGAGCGGCCTGTCCGGAACCACGAGCAACCTGACGAAGCCGTGACGGTCACCGCTGGTCAGTCAGATGCTGGTCCGAAGGTCCGCCACGCGATTGTCCGCCAGGGCCGGACTGAATTTGGCGCCGTGGTGAGAAGGCTGACCGAGCATCTCGGGACCGTCGAGGTGGTTGGCTCCGAGGAGATCCGCGTAGCGTCGGTCTGCTACGACCATCGCAAGGTACGTAGCCAGGGCGACCGGTTGGCAGGACTGCGCCCGAGTGGCGATCTCTTCTGCTGCCTGCCTGGCGAGCTGCACGACGGGCACGACTACGCCGCTCAGGCCCGGGCGGCCGGAGCTGTCGCTTTCATCTGCGAGCGCGACCTAGGCGACGCAGCGGGCGGAGCCACCCAGATCATCGTGGGTCCTGGTCGAGCACGCGAGGCGATGGCGCACGCAGCCTGCCTCACGTGGAGCGACCCCGCCGCCAAGCTCCGGACCGTCGGGGTGACCGGCACGAACGGCAAGACGACCACGACCTATCTGATCCGCTCGATCCTCAACGTCGCCGGCTATTCCACCATCGTCGTCGGGACATTGTCTGGTGCTCGGACGACGCCTGAGTCGCCGGATCTCCAGATGACGTTCGAAACGGCACGCGTGTTTGCGAACGAGGACCGGCGCCCGGGAGCGGTTGCGCTCGAAGTGACCTCACATGCCCTCGTGCAGAACCGCGTCGACGGCTACATCCACGACGTGGTCGTCTTCACGAACCTGTCTCGTGATCACCTCGACTTCCACAAGACGATGGGTGCTTACTTCGAAGCGAAAAAGCTGCTCTTCACTCCCGCTCATGCCCGTGTCGGTGTAGTCAACGCAGATGACCGATACGGAAGGCGCCTCGTCGCGGAAGCCGGCATCGAGGTCACGACGTTCTCCGTACGGGCGGCCTTCGATCTCGAGATGGGTCCCAGTGGAAGCCGGTTCCAGCTGAGCGCAGTCCATGAGGTGAACCTGCCGCTCATCGGGCGGTTCAACGTCGAGAACGCCTTAGCTGCGGCTGCCGCCGCACGGGCGCTCGGCATCGAGGACGAAGTGATCGCCGAAGGCTTGAACGCGGCCAATCCGGTACCGGGCCGCCTCGAGCCGGTCGCCACTGCGCTCGAGCTAATGGTCCTCGTCGATTATGCCCACACCCCGGCTGGGCTCGAGAGCGCCTGTCGTACCCTGAGGGACCTCGCCGGCGATGGAGTTCGCCTGATCGTGGTTTTCGGCGCCGGCGGCGACCGAGACCGCAAGAAACGCCCCCAAATGGGCCACCAAGCCTCCCATCTCGCTCACGTCGTCGTGCTCACGTCGGACAACCCTCGCCACGAGGAGCCGGGCTACATCATCGAGGCCGTGCGCAAGGGATGCGACGGCGACGCCGAACTTCACGTCGAACCCGACCGCCGCCGGGCGATCGCCTTGGCGCTCTCGCTCGGCCGCCCAGGTGACGTCGTGCTGATCGCCGGCAAGGGTCACGAGACGACCCAGCAGCTCGGAGACGAGTTCATCCCGTTCGACGATCGGCTGGTCGCAGCAGAAGAAGCCGAGCGAATGGCGGGCGCGGCATGATCTCCATCTTCACCGCCGGCGGTGTGGCGATCCTGATGGCGGGGTTCGGGACGCCGATCCTGTTGCGTTTCTTGATCAAGTGGCGCATAGGCCAGCACATCAGGGAGGACGGCCCGGCTCAACACGCAGCCAAACAGGGCACGCCGACCATGGGCGGCATTGCCCTTTTGGGCGGAATGCTTCTCGGATACGTGCTCGGCCACGTCGGGACGAATGCGCCTTTCACGCGCTCTGGCTGGCTCGTAGTGCTCGCCGTCCTTGCTACCGGCCTGATCGGCGCGGCCGACGACTGGATCAAGGTCAGCCGCAAGCGAAGTCTCGGTCTCAACAAGCGGGCGAAGGTCGCATTGCAGTTGGCGGTGGCGATCGGGTTCGCACTTGGGGCCATCTACTGGGCTGGCGTCAGTCGGGACGTCTCATTCACTCGCTACGACGTCCCGCATTTCATTCTGCCCGTAGGTCTCTACGTCGTCTGGTGCGTTCTCGTGATCGTCGGCGCGTCGAACGCTGTCAACCTCACCGACGGACTGGACGGGCTCGCCGCCGGGTCATCGGCTTTCGCGTTCAGTTGCCTGTCGATCATCGGCTACTGGCAGTTCCGCCACTTCGGCATCTATCAGGTCCAGCATGCGCTCGACCTTGCGCTCGTCGCCGTGTCGATGTGTGGCGCTTGCGTCGGGTTCCTCTGGTGGAACGCCGCGCCAGCGCGGATCATCATGGGTGATACCGGCGCGCTCGCCATCGGGACCGGGCTCGCTTGCCTGGGGTTGTCGATGAACCTGACGCTCCTAATCCCGATCATCGGGGGGCTCTTCGTCATCGTGACCCTTTCGGTAGTCATCCAGGTCGTGTCGTTCCGCATCTTCCACACACGGGTATTCCGTATGGCACCGCTTCATCACCACTTCGAGCTGATCGGCTGGCCGGAGACAACGGTGACGGTGCGCTTTTGGATCTTCAGCGGTCTTTGCACGGCGGTCGGTCTCGGTCTTTTCTACGCGGACTTCCTCTCAGTCGGTTCTCTCAAGTGAGCGGGCCGATGCGAGACGCGCTCGTGCTCGGTTTTGCCGTCACCGGCCAGGCGGCCGCGCGGGCGCTTCGCGGCCTGGGCCTGACGGTGATCGCAGTCGACGATGGAGAGATCAGCCCCAACACCGAGCGAGTCGCCTCAGATCTGGGTGTAGAGCTCGTCGCGCGGCCACCGAGGGCGCTCCTTGCAGAGCTGGCGGGCCGATCCCAGCTAGTCGTGCTGTCGCCAGGGGTGCCTCCCTCGCACCCCATCTTCGCCGTGGCGGATCAGGACAAGATCGTCGCTGAGATCGAGCTGGCGTTCTCGCTTTCCGCCGTGCCCGTCGTCGCGATCACCGGAACGAACGGCAAGACGACGGTGACCTCTCTCGTGACCGAGATCCTCCGTGCAGCCGGTAAGCGCGCAGAGGCCGTCGGCAACATCGGCCGCCCGTTCATAGAGGCGGTCAGCGACACCGGTACCGAGATCTTCGTGGTCGAGGTCTCGTCGTTCCAACTCGCGTGGACGAAGACGTTCCGCCCCTCGGTCGCCTGCTGGCTGAACCTTGCCGAGGACCATCTCGACTGGCATGCCGGCCTCGACGAGTACGCAGCCGCCAAGGCCCGGATCTGGGCCAATCAGCAAAGCTCGGACGTCGCGGTGGTGAACGCCGACGATCCGGTTGTGATGAAGTGGTCGGCGACCGCACCGGGAAGAGCGGTGACCTTCGGGCGCCGCGAGGCCGACTTCACTGAACGCAGCGGGGTCATTGTCGGCCCGACGGGGCCTATCTGCGCAGTGTCCGATCTTCCTCGCTCGCTTCCCCATGACGTGACGAACTCGTGCGCTGCTTCCGCCGTCGCCATGAGCGCGGGGGCTGACGCGGCCTCGTGTGCTCAAGCGCTCCGCCTTGGCGTGCCCATGCGGCACCGGATCGAGTTCGTCGGCGAGAGCGAGGCGATTCGTTACTACGACGACTCCAAGGCGACGACGCCCTCCGCCGTCCTTGCTGCCCTTACGGGCCTCGATCCGGTCATCTTGATTGCCGGGGGCCGTAACAAGGGCCTCGACCTCGGGGCGATAGTGGACGGTCTCGAAGAAGAATCAGCAAGAGATGCCGGCCCGGGTCTCGGGCGCTTGCACGGAGTCGTCGCGATCGGTGAGTCAGCGGCCGACATCGTACGGGCCTTTGGAGAGCGGGCCGGAGTGCCCGTTCAGCGAACGGGCTCGATGGCCGAGGCAGTCGAGACGGCGAGAGCGATGGCCCGATCCGGTGACTCTGTGCTCCTCTCGCCCGGTTGTGCTTCGTTCGACTGGTATCGCAGCTACGGCGAGCGCGGCGACGATTTCGCCCGTGCCGTGAGGAACCTCGCCGCGCGCGAGAGCCGAAGCGGTGCTGACACGAAAGATCCCGGAGAGTTCGAGACGAGCAGCGAGGGAGAGTCCAATGAGCCCACGATCACCTGAGCTCGCAATCGCGCGCCCGAGGCTGACGGCCGTGGCGGCGCCACGGGCGCGCAGGCTGTCCCGTCCTGATGCCGCGACTGCAAAGGCGACACTGCTGGAACACCGGGTCCTCTTTGCCGCGGTGGCTGGGCTTTGCCTCATCGGCCTTCCCATCGTCCTGTCGGCGTCGGCCGTCATGTCGGTGCAAGACGGCTCGTCGGTCTATGCCCTGTTCGCAAAGCAGTCGATCTTCCTCGGGTTCGGTCTCCTTGGCGCGACTATCGCCTCGAGGCTTCCGATCGCGTTCCTTCGACGGCTGAGGTTCGTACTGCCCTTCGGGACGATCTTGCTGCTGATGGCGGTGTTCGTGCCGGGCGTCGGACATGACGCGGGAGGCTCGAGTCGTTGGATCGGAGCCGGTCCGATCCAGATCCAGCCGTCGGAATTGATGAAGCTCGGCATCATCATCTTTGCTGGCGACCTCCTTGCTCGCAGGGCGAACCGGCCAGATCAATGGCGTGCCGTCGCGCTGCCGCTCGTGCAGCTCGTCGCCCTGGCAGGACTCCTGATCATGAAACAGCCCGATCTCGGGACGTGCATCGTGATCGTCTGCATCACGTTCTCTCTCATGTTCGCGGCGGGACTTCCCACGCGGATCATCCTGCCGGCGTTCGCGATCATCGCGGTGCCCGGCGCCGTGCTCGCCCTCGGTGCTTCATACCGGCGCGACCGGCTCCTGTCTTTCGTCAACCCGTTCGCGCACGCTGGCGGCACCGGCTACCAGGTGGTGCAGGGTCTCGTCACGCTCGGGCAGGGCGGCCTGAAGGGGGACGGCGTCGGTGCCTCGGTAACGACGTGGGGCTACCTCCCGAACGGCCACACCGATTTCATCTTCGCCGTGATCGGCGGCAATCTCGGTATTCTCGGGACAGTCGGCGTGCTGGCGGGCTTTGCTGCATTCGGTTGGGCCGGATTTCGGATCGCCCGTCGCGAGAAGGACCCGTTCACGCGATTCCTCGCGATCGGGATCACCTGCTGGATCATCGCCCAGGCAGTCATAAATATCGGTGGTGTGGTCGACGTCCTGCCCGTTACCGGCATCCCGCTGCCATTCATCTCGTACGGAGGTTCAGCGCTCGTCGTAGCCATGGCCGGTGCCGGCATACTCCTTGGTATCGCTCGACGGCAGGTGGCGGTACCGGCTGTTGGGGCTCGCAGGGCGCGGTCTGCCATCAGCGGGAAGTCGTGAGCGACCGACTCTTCGCGGTGATCACCGGAGGTGGGACGGGCGGCCATGTCTCGCCGGCCCTGGCAGTATCGGAGGCCCTCGTGGATAGGGGCCACCCCCAACGCGAGATCGAGTTCGTCGCCGGGCGACGGGGCATCGAGGACAGGTTGGTCCCCGAGGCTGGTTATGTGCTTCACCGTCTGCCGGGCCGCGGCCTACAACGAAGATGGACGACGGAGAACGTCCCCGCCGTTCTAGGACTCATCGCGAGCGTCTTCGCCTCCATCGGCCTCGCGCTGAGGACGCGCCCGAGAGTAGTGGTGACCGTCGGTGGCTATGCCGGGTTTCCCTATGCGGCGGCGGCTCTCTTGTTGCGCATTCCACTCGTGGTGGTGACCCACGACGCCATCCCGGGAGCGGTGAACCGGCTCGTCGGTCGTTTCGCTGCCGCCAATGCGGTCGCCTATCCCGGCACTGCGCTGCCGCGCAGCACCGTCACCGGGCCGCCGGTCCGGCGAGCAGTTCTCGAGGTGTCGCGGGACGACAAGACGCGCGCCAGAGTGCGGGCTGCGCTCGCTCTGTCGCCTAGCGCTCAGTTGATCGTCGTGACGAGTGGCTCGCTCGGCGCGAGGTCGGTCAATTCGGCGGCGATCGAGCTAGCTTCCATATGGGCGACTCGCCATGACATCGCCATCTACCACGTCGCCGGCGATCGCAACCTCGAGACCGTCCGAGCGGCCGCAGGCGCGGCCGGCCTCCTCGCTCTACCGGAGTCAGGTCTTAAGTACCGGCTCGTCGGTTACGACACCGACCTGATCTCGGCGCTGGCGGCCTGTGACATTGCCGTGAGCCGGGCGGGGGCATCCACGATCGCAGAGCTCACCGCCATCGGCGTACCGAGCATCCTCATCCCTCTCCCGGGCGCCCCGAGTGACCACCAGACGAGAAACGCAGCGACCCTCGAGAAAGCTGGCGCCGCCCGCATGATCGCCGACAGCGACTGCACAGGTGAGGCGCTCGCAGCTGCCATTGCCAGCTATCTCGAAGACGGTGCGAGGCTGTCGGCCATGTCGGTCGCAGCTCGCTCACTCGGCCACCCCGATGCCGCCGATCGCGTGGCAGGGCTGGCGGAGGAGTTCGCCAGCCGCCGACCATCGAGGAGGAGCCCGTGACGGACCTCGCCA
>PLDN01000077.1:0-1346 GCA_003136185.1 Acidimicrobiaceae bacterium
CGGCCGCTCTCGCACTCCTCCGAGCCGCATCAGGTTAGTCTGGCGGCTCGGCGCTGCCGTGCGCAGTGGCCGGGTTCTGCGCAATCTGCCACCGTGAACCGAGTCAGGGCCGGAAGGCAGCAGCTCTCAGCGGGCGAGCGGATGTGCCGCAGGGGACCTGGCTGCTGCGCACGGCAGCGCCGTCTCCTAATGTCGGGCGTCGTGGTTGATGTCTCCGCCGATGCTCCCCGAAACCTGCCTACCGACGCGGGCGCGAACCAGTATCAGTCGTTGTACCGGCGGTATCGGCCGCAGCGTTTTTCCGAGGTGCGGGGCCAGGACCTGGTCTCGACCACTTTGCGTAACGCAGTGCGAGACGGCCGGATCGTTCATGCGTACCTGTTCTCAGGTCCGCGAGGCACCGGCAAGACGTCGACGGCTCGCATCCTTGCCAAGGCCATGAACTGCATGAACCCTGAGGACGGCGAGCCGTGCGGGCGCTGCGACTCGTGCCTCGACATCGTCCGGGGAGCCTCTCTCGACGTCCACGAACTGGACGCTGCCTCGAACAACGGGGTCGACGCGATGCGCGACCTCGTTGCGAGGGCGTCGCTCTCCACACCTGGCAAGCGCAAGGTGTACATCATCGACGAGGTCCACATGCTGTCGACCGCCGCTTCGAATGCGCTCCTAAAGACGCTCGAGGAGCCGCCCGAGCACGTCGTTTTCGTCCTCGCGACGACCGATCCGCAAAAGGTGCTGCCCACCATCAGGAGCCGCACGCAACATTTCGAGTTCCATCTCCTCGATCAGCCGGTGCTGGAGGAGCTTCTGACCGATATTGCCGCCGACGCCGGCCTTGACCTCCCCGACGACGGCATCGAGGCAGCCGTTCGCCGAGGCCACGGTTCTGCTCGCGACGCCCTCTCTGTATTGGATCAGGTGGTCGCGTCAGGCATCGTCGAGGACGACAGCCGATTCCTCGCCCGCCTGGTGGGAGCGATGGCAGAACAAGACCCTGGAACTGGTCTTCGGGTCGTCGGAGAAGCTGTCGCGGCTGGATTCGACGCGCAACGTCTGGCGGTCGAGTTGGTCGAGACCCTGAGAGAGCAGTTCCTTGCGAGCATCGCCCGGCGCGTCGTGAGACCGGAGGCCGACATGCTCGCCGCCGACGGCCGCGCACTCCTTCCTCCGGCGCGCTGTGTCCGGGCCTTGGAGCTGATCGGGAAGTCCATTGTGGATATGCGCGAGGCGATCGACCCCCGAACAACTCTCGAGGTCGCGATCGTGCGGCTCACGAACCCGGACGTTGACGACTCGACGAGCGCTCTGCTCGACCGCATCGAGCGGCTCGAGCGGCGTCTGGC
>PLDN01000077.1:1360-54960 GCA_003136185.1 Acidimicrobiaceae bacterium
GAGTCCGCTGCTGCGCCTACGCCTGACGAGGTGGCGCGGGCAGCTCCTCTGTTGGACAGCATGACCGGAGAGATGCCGACCAGGGACGATCTCGTGACCGCCTGGGCGGACAGCATCCTCCCGACCCTGAAGCCACGGGCGCGAGCGATCTATGCCGTCGGGCGCTGGACGGCGATGGCAGACGGAGTGGCGGTGTTTGCGTTGCCGAACGCCGCGCATGTGGAGCACGCGGGGGCTCTGCGAGACGACGTCGCGGCTGCGCTCACCGGACATTTCGGGACGAGGATCCGGCTCGATCTCGTTACAGACGTAGACGCAGGCCCATCGGCTGGACCGAGCAGCGATACTACGAAGGACGATCGGGGCCGCCCGCTCCGGCCCGCTCCAGGTGGCGTGGCTGCTAGCGCGGCGGGTGATTCAGACGAAGGGCTTGACGACAGCGAGCTCGGTGAGGGAGGTACCGTCACTGGCCCGCATGACTCCGCTTCTTGGGCGGAACACCGTCTGCGGGAAGTGTTCCCTGGAGCAGAGGAGGTGACCGGATGAGCACAGACGATGGGGTTCCTCCCGTCGAGGACAGTGGCGAGAACATCGGCGAAGAAGAGACGTTCGACGCCCCGGGCTTTGCGGGATTGAGCGGCCTCGGGACGATGGGTCCGCTCGGCGGCATCGGCGACCTGTTCGGGCAGGCGCGCGACCAGCTCGAACAGGCCTCGCACGATGCCGCCAACGTGAAAGTGATTGGGCGAGCAGGGGGTGGAGCGGTCGAGATCGAGCTCACCGGCAATCTCGAGGCCGTGTCGGTGAAGATCGCGCCGGAAGTCGTCGATCCCGAAGACGTCGGGATGCTCGAGGACCTCGTCCTGGCAGCCTTGCGCCATGCCCTTTCTGACGCCGTTGAGGTCCGTGAGCAGGCGGCGTCGACCTTGCTCCCGCCCGGGCTCGACCTCGGGGCGATGGTGAGCAGTCTCTTCGGCGGCGGAATCGGTGGGGACGGTGGCCCGGATCTCGGCGCGCTGGGTGGGCTCGCGGGTTTGGCCGGCGCCGGGGGGATGCCGCCCCTCGAGGGACTGATCAGCCAACTCTTCGGTGGTGAGTTCTCACCGATCGAGCAGGACGTCGAGTTCGAAGACGAAGACGAAGACGACGAAGAGGGCGAAGACGCCGAGGACGCCGAGGCCGGCGACGAAGACCAAGAGCTGACCTGACGCGATGTTCGCGGGGCCTATTCAGGAGCTCGTCGACGAGCTCGGTCGCTTGCCGGGGGTCGGGCCGAAGTCTGCCCAACGGATCGCGTTCCATCTCCTGGAGGTCTCGAAGGAGGAGGCCCTGCGCCTTGCAGCTTCGATCGCGGAGGTGAAAGACCGGATCCGCCTGTGTGAGCGCTGCTTCAACGTCGCCGAGTCAGAGCTTTGCGCCGTGTGCAGCGATACGCGACGCGATCTGTCGATCGTCTGTGTCGTCGAGGATCCGCGGGACGTCGTCGCCGTCGAGCGGACGAGGGAGTTTCACGGCTTGTACCACGTGCTCGGTGGCGCGCTGAATCCGATCGACGGCATCGGGCCGGAGCAGCTCAGGGTGCGAGACCTGCTAGTGCGGCTGAGCGACGACGGGATCGTGGAGGTGATCCTCTGCACGAACCCGAATCTCGAGGGAGAGGCGACAGCGATGTACCTCGCTCGCCTGCTCTCCCCGCTCGGGATCCGCGTGACCCGCATCGCGAGCGGACTTCCGGTCGGCGGTGACCTCGAGTATGCCGACGAGCTGACCCTCGGGCGGGCCCTCGTCGGACGCCGCGAAATGTCGGGCTGACGGGTCGGCTGTTACCCGGCTTGTTCGCCAAGAAATGACCGAAGTGACGCTCTCACGGTCGTATCGGTAATTCCTTGGAAGGTCCTGACGGTCCCCGGCGATCCCCGTCCTCCGCAAGCTGTCGTATCGTGGAGGTCGTGAACGTCGAGCAAGTCGACACGGCCGAAGGCATAGTCCTTCGGTCGAGTCCCACCCCAGCCGAATGGCAGCGCACGCGGATCCGGCTCATCGCCGCGGCAGTCGCTTGCGTGGCCGTCGGCGCTCTTGCCTCGCTCATCGAGTTCCAGGCTGGGATGAAGCTGATCGCTTTCGAGCTCCTTCCGCTGCTCGTGGGAGCGGTATGGGCGTTTCGCTTCATCCGGACCTTCGTGCGAGCACGCCCGACCGCGGTCGTCGCCACCGACCACTCGCTTTCGCTGGAACGGCTAGACGGGAGCCGCAAGCAGGACCTCGATCTCGCAGGGATCAGCTCGATCCGGATCGGTCCCGATGGATTCTCTTTTCCGTGGCGCTGGCTGAAGGGGCCCCGGAGCGGTCTCGTGTTGCTTCGTCTCCGTGAGAACGGGAACGGTCTTGCAATCCCACCTCAACTTGCCGAGCACCCAGTGATCCGCCAACTCCTCGCACGCATGCTCGCCACGAGCCGCACGCGGGGGCCGGTCAGCATCGTCGGACCTGCTGCAACGGTCACCGAGCTCGAGAGGCTCGCACAGTCCACGTCGGTGATATCGCACGCCATGGAGATCCCGCCAATCACAATCCCGGCGGGCTGGTACCCGGACCCGTCCGGCGTCGCGCCGCTCCGGTGGTGGGATGGCCGCGAATGGGCTGACTACACCCGGCAGACTCCACCAGCCTGATCGGGCTCTGATCGAGGGGCGGCAACAGCCCCTCCAGCCGCCCTGCTTAGCTGACGCTCCGGAGCAGTGCTGCGTCGCCCTGGCCGCCTCCGCCACACAATGCGACCGCTGCCGTGCCACCACCACGACGGCGGAGCTCGGTCAGGGCGGTGAGAGCAAGGCGTGCGCCTGACATCCCGATCGGGTGACCGAGAGCTATCGCCCCGCCGTTCACGTTCGTCACATCGTCCAAGATGCCGAGGTCGTCCATCGAGGCCACGCCGACAGCAGCGAAAGCCTCGTTGATCTCGAACAGGTCGACTTCCGAGAGAGCGATGCCGGAGTGCTCGAGCGCCTGGCGGATCGCCCCTGCGGGTTGCAGGAGCAGTGAGGCGTCGGGGCCGGCAACCTGCCCATAGCCGACGAGCTCGCCGAGCGGCTTGAGGCCGAGCTTGTCGGCCCGGTCGCGGGAGACGACGATGAGCGCCGCCCCGCCGTCTGAGATCTGGCTGGCGTTCCCGGCCGTGATGGTGCCTTCGGGGTCGAAGGCACCCTTCAGCCTTCCGAGGGACTCGACAGTCGTCTCGGGGCGTACGCCCTCGTCGGTGTCGACGATGACGGGGTCACCCCTCCGCTGCGGGACGGCGACCGGCGTGATCTCCTCGACGAAACGACCCTCCTTGATCGCGTTCGCCGCCCGCTCGTGCGAGGTTGCCGCGAGGGCGTCCTGGCGATCCCGCGAGATCTCAGCCGCCCGGCTGTAGCGCTCGGTGCCTGCCCCCATGGCTACCTGGTCGAAGGCACAGAAGAGCCCGTCGTGCATCATTGAGTCGACGACCTTCTGGTCGCCCGCCCGGTATCCGGCTCGTGCGCCCGGCAACAGGTAGGGGGACTGGGTCATCGACTCCATCCCTCCGGCAACGACGACGTCGGCTTGGCCAGCATTGATCATCAGGTCCGCCAGGTAAAGAGCGTTCAGGCCCGACAGACAGACCTTGTTGATGGTTGTCGCTGGGACCGTCATCGGGATACCGCCCTTGACCGCCGCCTGGCGGGCTGTCATCTGACCCTGACCCCCTTGGAGAACCTGACCCATGAAGACGTAGTTCACGTCCTCTGGAGCGATGCCGGCACGCTCCAGAGCTGCCTTGATGGCAAAGCCCCCGAGATCCATGGCAGTTAATCCGGCAAAGGCTCCCGAGAGCTTGCCTATCGGGGTGCGAGCCCCAGCGACGATCACGGATCCGGGCATGTGTTCCCCATTTCGTTGAGACCAGGTATCTAAAGCAGGAGATTGCTGGTCAGCCTACCGCCGCAAGTCTGCACGAGGCACAGTCGCGTCTGCGTTCGGACGGGCGCAGGTCAGCCCATCGCGGTACCCTTAGGGAGGTACACGACCGCACTTCCGACGGCGGGGAGCGGTCTGGAGGGGTCGTTGTGTCGACGTGAGAGTCCACGGCTTGAACAGGCGTTCCGCGCGCTTATCGGGGGTCGCCTCAGGAGTTGCTCTTGCGAGCCTGCTCGTTGGCGCACTTGGGCCGGCCGCCTCGGCCACTGATGGCCCTTCCGCGGCTCTGCCAGCAGGGACGACGGTTCCAGTTGTGTCGTCGGTCTCGGCCCTTCCACATCGCCTGAGCTATGCCGGTGGCAACGTCGTGATTCGCGCCGACGTTCGTCACGCAACCACCTGCGAGATCACCGCCTCGCCGTCGCTTCATGGATATCCCGTCACCGTGGGGTGCCGGTCCGGCCACGTGCGGGAACTCGCGACGCTTAGGCGTAACCGATCCCATAAGTCCGTATCGGAGAAGTTCCGGGTCGAGGCCGTGACAGGCAGCCACAGGGCCACCCGGCAGGCCGAGGTCACCGAGGACGCTCCCTTCGGCTGGGAGACGGCGGTTGCGGCCCAGGATGGTCTTGGCTTCAGTGACGTCAGCTGTGCGTCGCCTTCGTTCTGCGAAGCAGTCGACAACGGTGGTAACGCCGTGACGTGGAACGGAGCCAACTGGAGCGAGGTCGCTCAGGCCGAAGCCGATCCTCCTCCGGAGGGCGCCCTGGGGGGTCAAGTCTCGTGCCCGACGACGGCCTTCTGTGGTCTGCTTGACAACAACGGAGACTGGGCCACGTTCGACGGCACGTCTTGGAGTGAAATGTCGGCCGCGGCCGTCGATCTTGTGGGGCCGGGGTTGTCCTGTGCGGCGTCTGATTTGTGCGTCGCGGCGAGCTCGGGGCAGGTCGCGAGCTTTGACGGCACCACCTGGACGGCGCCCGAGTCGCTTTTCACCTACGACGCCGACGCGCCTGTGGGCGCTGTGTCTTGCGTCGCCGGATCCTCCTTCTGTATGGCCGTCTACGACGCCCAGTTCGCCATCTACAGCGGATCGGCGTGGTCCGTTCCCTCCGCTCTCCCATCGCCCGATGCGTCCGCAGTGTCGTGCCTCTCGGCTGAATCCTGCGTAGCCACAACGTCCTCGACGACTTACCTATGGAACGGTGCAATATGGACGGGCATTGCAGTGCCGACGGACATTTCCGACCTCAACTGTTCGAGCGACGTCTCCTGCGTCGCACTCGGCAACTGGACAGTTGTCAGCTTTGACGGCACGCAGTGGACCGAGATCGGAACCGGCATCTCGCCGCTTGCTGATCACCCGAACGACGGCTCTCTCACTTTGTCATGCCCGACCGCGACGTTCTGTGCCGAGGCGGGCGGCAACCAAGCTCTCGTCTTCGACCCCACGAACTGGCCGACCGACACCGATCCATCGTCGATCTCCACTCCGAGCGGCAGTTCTCTCAACGACGTGGCTTGTGTCGGACAGTCATGGTGTGTCGCGGTCAACCTCAATGGCTATGTCGAGACCTGGGCGGACGGTCAGTGGTCGGTCCCGGCTCCGGTTGCGCCCGGCGTCAACCTCACCGGGGTGTCCTGTGCTTCGGTCACGTCATGTATGTCGGTGGCCGCGAACGGTTCGGCTTATGAGTTCGATGGTCTGTCGTGGAGCGCGACGTCAGTGCCTGACGGTGGGAACTATCTGAGCTCTGTCTCGTGCGCGACTGAAGACAGTTGTGTCGCAGTCGACTCAACCGACGACTTCTACAGCTGGGACGGGTCGAGCTCGGTCTGGACTTCACTCGGAGCCGGCACCGTGCCGGGCTCGCCGGTCTCGATCTCATGCGCCACCAGTGGCTTTTGCGTCGCCGTTGGCCGGTTCGGCTGGGAGACCACTGACACTGGGGGATCGCTCGCCTCGTCTCAGATCGATCCGGACCCGGATGCCCCTGGCGCGTCGGGACCAAACATCCTCGCCGTCGCTTGCCCATCGGTCGAGGTCTGCGTAGCGACGGATGCCGCTGGACAGCAGATGACCTGGAACGGTTCGAGCTGGACGGCGCCGGCGCAGCTTGACGAGTACTCGATCTCGCTGTTTGTATCGTGCTCGAGCGCGTCCGCCTGCCTCGCGACCGATGGCGAGGACAGTTACTCGTTCAACGGGACCTTCTGGACGACTGACCCGCTGTCGACGTCGGGGGTGTCGATCGTCGGGCTTTCGTGTGTTTCCTCGACACTATGTATCTCTGTCGGGCAGTACGGGGTCTCGGAGTTCGATGGGACGACATGGGGCCCCGAGGCGGACATTGTCGACAACGATCTCGGTCTCGTCGCGTTGTCCTGTCCGCAAACGTCGTTCTGTGTCGGTGCGGACTCAGCCGGTTACGGCTACATATGGGACGGATCGTCGTGGTCGCTCCCCTTCCGGCTTCTCGTCGAACAGGCAGCCACGTTCGGCACGGCCAGCCTCTCGTGCGTGAGCGAGACCTTCTGCGTCGAAATTGCCGGGTCGCAGGCGGACATGTGGAACGGGGTCACCTGGACGATCGTGAACCTTGCGAGCGGCAGTCAGCTCTCGGGTATCAGTTGTACGAGCGCCACGTTCTGCCTGGCCTCATCCATCGGAATGACCATAGGGTCGGTCTCGACGGAGAACGCGATCTTCCTCTGGAACGGGCACGATTGGAGGGCTGGCCCGGGCTACCGATGGCCCGGCCCGGTGTCGTGCACGTCGTCCACATTCTGCGCCTCGGCGATCGGCTACATCTTCAACGGATCGAACTGGTCGGCGCCTCTTGGTGCATCCGGAGTCGGCGGGTACGATGTCTCGTGCTCGTCGTCGACCTTCTGCATGGCGGACTCCAAGGGGACGTACTGGCTCTGGAACGGAGTTGGGTGGACCCAGGGCTTGACCGCTCCATCTCGGATTGGCGGCACAGCCGGAGCCCTTGATTGCCTGAGCAGCGTCCTGTGCGCGGCGAACGGCATCGTCTGGGATGGAGAGGCCTGGTCGTCGACCCCGGCTGCGGCGCCCGTGGACGACGAAGGTCTCTTCAGCGGGCCTGTCTCGTGTACGAGCCCGACTTGGTGCATGGTTACTGGCGGGACTACGAGCGCGATCCTGGATCCTTCTCGGATGATCTGGCCGAAGGTTGCCGACCCGTCGGGAACGCTCTCGGCTATCTCGTGCTGGGATCCTGGAGACTGCGTCGCGGTGAATGACGCCGGTTTCGCGTACCAGTCGAGCGACGGGACCTGGTCAGAGCCCGTCCTGGCAGACAGCGCCATGGGCGACCTGTCGGCGCTGTCGTGCCCCGCCAGTGGCGTCTGCTTCGCGGTGGACACGCTCGGCTACGTGTTCAAGCTCAGCGGAGGTAAGTGGGCCGCAGGCCCAAAGATAGATCCGGGCCCGTTCGACGTTTCCGGTCTCATCTGGTTGTCATGCGCGAGCACGACCTTCTGTCTCGCCGGCGACGGTGACGGCAACGTGTTCGAGATGAGAGGTAGCTCGTGGACTCCGATCACGTCGTTCTCTAACTCGCTGTGGGCGGTATCGTGCGCAAGCGCGACCTTCTGCATGGGGGCGAATGGACATAATCAACTAGTGGAGTTCAACGGCACGTCCTCCGTCGTCACGGGGTCCTTGCTGGCTGGCGGCGGAGGGTCGCTCTCGCTGTCGTGCACCTCCGCAGAGTTCTGCGCAGCCGTCAGCGCTTCCGAGGGCGCCACGGTGTGGGACGGCACTTCATGGTCCTCGCCTGTGAACGTCGAGGGCGACGGTGATGGGGCGATTACCTCGGTCTCTTGCGTCGGCCCGAGCTTCTGCACCCTCGTTGACTCCGCCGGACGCGACTCGGTGTACAACGGCATCTCGTGGAGCGCGCCAGCTCCGATCTCGGCAGGGAAAGCCCCCGATCTGATCGCCGTGTCCTGCTCGAGCGAGACGAACTGTGCGGCGATCTCGGCTTCGAACGAGGTCTACAGCGGTGGGTCGTCTTCCTGATCCACTTGGGACCCGCAAGTGACCCCGCGGTACTCTCGCCGAATGGATGCGATCCGTGAAGCGATCCTCGCCGGTGCGCCGGCCGAGGACCTTGCTGCCCTACCGCTGCCCGAGTCGTACCGCGCCGTCTTTGTACGCAAGGACGAGGCCGGCATGTTCGAGGGCCTCCCCTCCCCTGAGAAGGACCCGCGCAAGTCGCTTCACGTCGACGAGGTCGCCGTGCCCGAGCTCGCTCCGGACGAGTGCTACATCGCCGTCATGGCCTCGGCGATCAACTTCAACACCGTCTGGACGTCGATCTTCGAGCCGCTGCCGACCTTCGGGTTCCTGTCCCGACTCGGCCGGGAGTCCGTCTGGGGAGCCCGCCACGACCAGCCATATCACGTCGTCGGCTCCGACGCCTCAGGCGTGGTGCTCCGGGCAGGCTCGGCCGTCCGCATGTGGAAACCCGGTGACCGAGTCGTCGTTCACTGCAACTACGTCGATGACCAGGACCCGACCTCTCACGACGACTCGATGCTGGCGGCAAACCAGCGGATCTGGGGCTTCGAGACGAACTTCGGTGGCCTGGCGGACCTCTCGATAGTGAAAGCCAACCAGCTGATGCCGAAGCCTGAGCACCTGAGCTGGGAAGAAGCCGCTTGCAACGCCCTCTGCAACTCCACCTCCTACCGGATGCTCGTCTCGAGAAACGGCGCCGCCATGAAACAAGGCGACGTGGTCCTCGTCTGGGGCGCGAGTGGCGGGCTCGGCGGCTACGCCGTCCAGTACGTCCTGAACGGCGGAGGTATCCCGGTCGGGGTCGTGAGCTCGGCTTCCAAGGTCAAGCTCCTCGAAGCACTCGGGTGCGAGGCTGTCATCGATCGGGCGGAGAAGGCCTACCGTTTCTGGGCGGATGAGCACACACAGGACGAGTCGGAGTGGCGCCGCTTCGGCAAGGACATCCGTTCTCTCGTCGGCGAGGACCCCGACATCGTCTTCGAGCACCCGGGACGCCAGACGATGGGCGCGTCGGTGTTCGTCGCCAAACGGGGCGGGATGATCGTCACCTGCGCGGCCACCTCCGGCTACATGATCGAGTACGACAACCGCCACCTCTGGATGAAGCTCAAGTCCATCAAGTCGTCGCACTTCGCGAACTACCGCGAGGCATGGGAGGCCAACCGCCTGATCTCGCTCGGGAAGATTCAGCCGATCCTGTCGGCCGTGTACCCGCTCGAGCAGGCAGGTGAGGCGGCCACCCAGGTCCACCAGAACCTGCACGAAGGAAAGATCGGCGTGCTCTGCCTCGCGCCCCGTGAGGGTCTCGGCATAGATAACCCCGAGCTTCGTGAGCGAGTGGGCGAGGACAAGATCACGGCGTTCCGGAGGCTGGGGGCGTGAGTGCTGACGCGCTCGGCTTCCAGCTGACTGAGATAGATCACGTCGCAATCGCCGTGCGCGACCTCGACGCGGCAGCCGCCTGGTACCAACAGACGCTCGGTGCCACCGTGGCGCACCGTGAGCGGATCGAGTCGGACGGCGTCGAGGAGGCGCTCTTGAAGGTCGCCGACTCCTACGTTCAGCTGCTCACGCCCATCCGGGAGGACTCGCCGGTGGCGAAATTTCTCGAGCGCAAGGGCGAGGGGATCCACCACGTCGGCTATCGCGTCACCGACTGCGCGGCCGCGCTCGAGTCGATGAAGGCTGCGGGTGCCACGATGATCGACGCTGTGCCGCGCCCGGGCTCGCGCGGGACCACTGTGGCGTTCGTGCACCCCAAGTCGGGTTTTGGGACGCTCATCGAGCTCGTGCAGGAGTAGCCAGCCCATCTCGGCCGTCCGGATGTGAGTACGCGACAGCGCACAGGTAGCCTTCGGGCCATGTCAGATGAGACGGCGACGGCTGCGCCCACCGCTGCCCCCGAGCCACACGACCACTCGATGGCCGCACGGCTCCACAGACTCGAAGCGCGGAAGGAGGAAGCCCGCAACCCGGGAACTGACCGAGCGGTCCAACAGCAGCGAGCCAAGGGCAAGATGCTTGCCCGAGAGCGGATCGAATATCTGCTCGACGAAGGCTCCTTCCAGGAGATCGACATGCTGGTCCGGCACCGCTTCACCGGGATGGGGATCGAGCGCACCCGCCCGCTGACGGACGGGGTCATCACCGGCTTCGGAACCATCGACGGTCGACGGGTCTGCGTCTTCAGCCAAGACTTCACCGTCTTCGGCGGTGCTCTCGGAGAGGCGCATGCCGAAAAGATCCAGAAACTCATGGAGCTCGCCATCGACGTCGGCGTCCCCATCATCGGTCTCGGCGACTCGGGAGGGGCTCGGATCCAAGAGGGGGTCGTCTCGCTTCACGGATATGGCGGCATCTTCTTCCGCAATGTGCTTGCTTCGGGAGTCGTACCGCAGATCTCGGTGATCCTCGGCCCGTGTGCAGGCGGTGCGGTGTACTCGCCCGCGATGACCGACTTCATCTTCATGGTGCACGAGACGAGCCACATGTTCATCACAGGGCCTGACGTCGTGANNTCAGGCGTAGCCACGTTCGTGGCAGCCGACGAGAAGGCTTGCCTCGACGACGTCCGGTATCTGCTGTCGTATCTGCCGTCGAACAACCTCGAGATGCCTCCGATGACCGACCGGCCAGACGACGCCGAGGCAGAGGTGCCGGAGCTCCGCGACGTCGTCCCGCCGAGCCCGAACCAGCCCTACGACATGCGGAAGGTGATTAGCCTGGTCGTGGACGACGGCGAGTACTTCGAGTACTTCCCGCACTGGGCAGGGAGCATCACATGCGGCTTTGCTCGGATCGCCGGGCGGGTTGTCGGGATCGTCGGCAACCAGCCGGCGGTGCTCGCCGGGGTGCTGGACATCGACTCGTCGGAGAAGGCGGCGCGTTTTGTGCGGACGTGCGACGCGTTCAACATCTCGCTTGTCACCTTCGTCGACGTTCCGGGTTTCATGCCCGGGACAGACCAGGAATACGGGGGCATCATCCGTCACGGGGCGAAGCTGCTGTACGCGTACTGCGAGGCGACTGTTCCCCGGATCCAGGTCATCACTCGCAAGGCCTATGGGGGCGCTTACGTCGTCATGGACTCGAAGTCGATCGGGACCGACTTCGCGTTTGCATGGCCCTCCGCAGAACTGGCTGTAATGGGACCGCAGGGTGCAGTCGAGATCGTCTACCGGCGGGAACTGGCCGACTCTGCCGACCCGGCGAGTCGTCGAGCGGAGCTCGTTGAGGAGTACATCGAGAGCTATGCCAACCCTTATGTGGCGGCCGAGCGAGGGTACGTCGACGACGTCATCGACCCGGCGGATACTCGCAAGGTGCTGATCCGCACTCTCGACCTGCTCGCCTCGAAGCGGGAGGAACTTCCGAGGCGTAAGCACGGGAACATCCCCCTGTGAGGCCGCCGAGGTGACCGGCCCGGGCGAGCTGGGCGGGTTGCAGCCTGTGGCGGAGGGCGCGCTGGCTGCGCCACCCGAGATCGTGGCTGCCCTGGCGGCGGCCGTCGAGGCGGTGTGGCCGCGGACCGGTGCCGGTGGCGGTGGCGGGCTCGAGCGGGAGAGGGGGACGCCGGAGTATGTGTGGCGTCTCTCGGGGAGGTGGTGGTCCAAACCCATGCCGTTGCGCCGCGATCGGCCTTGGGCGGTCGAGACCGGCGAGCACGGCCAGGTTGGGACGGCGGGCTGATCGCTAGCCACGGGGGAGACACATCCATCGCGAACTGACCGTCGGCGTTCTGTTCATAGTCCTCGGCGCCGGCGTGCTCCATGCCGTCTGGAACGCCATGACGAAAGCCGTCGAGGACCGCATCCTCATCTTCGGATGGCTCGAGTTGGCTGCGGCCGTGGTCGGCGGTGTCGGGCTCGTGTTCACTGGGTTCCCTTCCCGAGTCGCTATCGAGTTCGCGATCGCGTCGGCCGCGCTTCACGTCGTCTACAACTTCGCGTTGATGAATGCCTACCGGCTCGGTGCGTTCAACCAGATGTATCCAGTTGCCCGTGGGACGTCGCCTCTGGTCGTGGCGCTCGGCGCGGCCGTCTTTGCCCACGAGCATCTCGGGGGACTGGCTCTTGCGGGCGTGGCGATCCTCGCAGTCGGATTGATGAGCCTCGCGTTCTCGTCAGGGCTGCCGGGACGCCGGGACGTGCCCGCGCTCGGCGCGGCGGTCGCGACCGGGCTCGCGATCGCTGCCTACACGCTCGTCGACGGGCTGGGCGTCCGGCACACGGCGGATCCGTTCGCGTACACGGCGTTGTTGTTCCTAATGCAGGGGCCTGTTTTCATCGGCCTAGCCGTTGTCCGGCGTCCCGTACGGGAGTGGACCGCTGGCGGGATCGCGTGGCGTGGCTTGCTCGCCGGCTGTCTGTCGGTCGCTGCCTACGGAGCTGTCATCTGGGCGCAGACCAAGGCTCCCCTCGCCGAGGTGGCGGCGCTGCGAGAGACCGGGGTGGTCTCGGCCGCTGTCATCGGAGCCCTTTTCTTCAAGGAGGGTTTCGGGTTCCGGCGCATCATCGCGGCGGGCGTCGTTGCACTCGGGATCGTGCTGATCAGCATCTGACCCGCCTTGGCGCTGCAGAAGGCGGGCTGAACGTGGTAGCCCACGTCTTAAGCGCTCGCCCGGTGTTCCGCAGCCAGCTCGGCCAGTGTCGAGAGGATCGCAGCGAAGGCGAAGTCCTTCGGGGTGAAGATGGCCCGGACGCCGGCCTCGAGGAGCTTGGCCTGGTCAGCCTCGGGGATGATGCCTCCGACCACGACCGGAGCGTCGACGCCTCGTGCCCGCAGCTGATCGACGACCTCAGGCACGAGCTCGAGATGCGAGCCCGACAGGATCGACAGCCCAATCACGTCTACGTCCTCGTCCAACGCAGTCGCAGCGATCTGCGCAGGCGTCAGGCGGATCCCGTCGTACACCACCTCGAAACCCACGTCCCGCGCCGCAACCGCAATCTGCTCGGCTCCATTGGAGTGCCCATCGAGCCCGGGCTTCGCGACGAGCAGGCGAGGTGGTCCACCGGGGACCGCTCGCACCCGCAAGACAGCCGCCCGCAGCTCCTCGCCGCGGTGCCCAGCCCCACCTGCGACACCCGTCGGCGCTCGGAACTCGCCGAACACCTCCCTCAACGTCCCCGCCCACTCGCCGGTGGTACCGCCGGCATGCGCCAACTCGATCGTGGCAGGCATCAGGTTCTCGCCCGATCCCGCGACCCGGCGGAGCTCGTCGACAGCAGCCTCGACACGGCGCGAGTCGCGTGCCGCACGCCAGGAGACGACGTCCTTGCGCAGCTCCGCCTCGACGGCAGGGTCGACAGTGAGGATGGAGGACGCGGGATCAGCGGCTTCGTAAAGCGGCGAAGGCTCGGTCTCGGTGAACGAGTTCACGCCGACCACGGTCTGTTCGCCCGACTCGATCCGGCGTAGGCGCTCGGCCTGGCTGGCGACGAGCCGCGACTTGAGCTCCTCGATCGCTTCGAACGCGCCGCCCAGCCCGAGTACGTCGTCCAGCTCTGCCCGCGCAGCCTCGGCGATCTCGGCGGTCTTCGCCTCGATCACCCGAGACCCCTCGAATAGGTCCTCGTACTCGAGGAGGTCGCTCTCGTAAGCGAGCACCTGCTGGATGCGAAGCGACCATTGCTGGTCCCACGGCCTCGGCAGCCCTAGCGCCTCGTTCCAGGCGGGCAACTGGATCGCCCGGGCACGAGCGGAACGAGACAACGTCACACCGAGAGTCTCGAGCACGATCCGCTGCAGGTTGTTCTCCGGCTGCTGCTCGGTCAACCCGAGCGAGTTCACCTGGACGCCGTAGCGGAAGCGCCGCAGCCGCTCGTCGGTCACGCCGTACCGCTCCGTGCAGATCTGCTCCCACAGCGAGGAGAACGCCCGCATCTTGCAGGTCTCCTCGACGAATCGCATACCCGAATTCACGAAGAAACTGATCCGTCCCACCACAGCCGGCATCTCGTCCTCGGTCACCTGCCCGGACTCCCGGACCGCGTCGAGCACCGAGACCGCAGTAGCGAGCGCGAAAGCCACTTCTTGTACCGGCGTCGCCCCTGCCTCTTGCAGGTGGTAGCTGCAGACGTTGATCGGGTTCCACTTCGGGACGTGCCGGACCGTGTAGGTCACGAGATCGACGGTGCACCGAAGGCTCGCAGCCGGCGGGAAGATGTAGGTCCCCCGCGAGAGGTACTCCTTCACGAGGTCGTTCTGAGTTGTCCCTTGCAGCACCGCGGGGTCGACACCGTTGTCCTCGGCGTATGCGACGTAGCAAGCGAGCAGCCACGGCGCGGTGGCGTTGATCGTCATCGACGTGTTCATCTCACCGACCGGGATGCCCTCGAACAGCTGCGCCATGTGGCCGAGGTGGGCCACCGGCACGCCGACCTTGCCCACCTCGCCGGCAGCCTCGGGGGAGTCGGGGTCGTATCCGATCTGGGTCGGGAGGTCGAAGGCGATCGAGAGCCCAGTCTGGCCCTTTGAGAGGTTCTTTCTGTAGAGCTCGTTCGACGCAATAGCTGAGGAGTGGCCCGAGTAGGTGCGCATCACCCAGGGCTTGTCCGTCATAGCCCCAGCTTACGACCGCTTGTACTCGAAGAACCCCTTCCCGGTCTTCCGCCCGAGCCTCTCTGCCGCGACCATCCGTCGCAGCCGGGGGACCGCTGCATAGTTCGGGTCCCGGTACTCGTCGTAGAGCGCGTCGAGGATCGACAGGGAGGTGTCGAGACCGACGAGGTCGAGCAGTGCGAACGGGCCCATCGGGAACCCGCACCCGCCCTTCATCGCCTCGTCGATGTCCTCCATCGAGGCGACACCGTTCTCGAGCAAGCGGACGGCGTTGTTGAGGTACGGGAACAGCAGGGCGTTGACGATGAAACCAGCTTGGTCCTTTACGGTCACCGGCGATTTGCCACAAGCTTGTGTGAAGGCGATGGCCTCCTCGATGGTCTCGTCGGAAGCCGTGAGTGGCCGGACGATCTCGACGAGCTTCATCATCGGCGCCGGGTTGAAGAAGTGGATCCCGCAGACCTGCGCGGGCCGCCCGGTCTCCATCGCCATTTCGACGACCGGGAGCGTCGACGTGTTCGAGGCCAGGATCGCGCGCTCCTGGCAGATGCGGTCGAGCTCGGAGAAGAGGTGGCGCTTGGTCGCGAGGTCCTCGACGACGGACTCGATCACGAGGTCGCACTCAGCCAGGTCATGGAGGTTGTCTGTCGCGGTGATGCGAGCGAGCGTCTCGTCGCGCTGCTCGGCGGCAAGGGTTCCCTTGTCAATCCGCCGTTTCATGCCCCGTTCGATCGTGGCGACGGTCCCCTCGGCGGTCGCGAGCTCGCGAGAGCGGAGGATGACTTCGTGCCCGGCCGCCGCTGCTACCTCAGCGATCCCGCCGCCCATGATCCCCGAGCCGACGACACCAACTTTTTTCACCGTCATGGACTGAGGTTACTGGAGGGTCCGTTTCCCAAGCGAGTCCCCCACGCCTGAGCAAACGAACAGGCGTTCGGATAGAATCGCCGTGTGAGCCCGGTCGATCCTCTCGCTTCTTTCCATCCGGCGGTGGCCGAGTGGTTCCGGCGCCGCTATCCCGGTGGGGCGACGGAGGCGCAGGCCTTCGGATGGGCGGCGGTTGCCGCCGGCGAGGACACTCTCATCGCGGCGCCGACGGGTTCCGGCAAGACGCTCGCGGCCTTTCTCGTGGCGATCGACCGCTGCTACAGGGCCGCTGAGTGGGGGGAAGGAAGGCGCGGCACCGACGTCGTATACGTATCGCCCCTCCGGGCGCTCACCGTCGACGTCGCCCAGAACCTCGACCGGCCACTCACTGAGATTGCTGAAGTCGCCCGCGAGATGGGCTTTGCCGTGCCCGACGTCCGGGTCGCGGTACGTAACGGGGATACGCCGCAGTCCGAGCGGGCGGCGATGCTCCGCCAGCGACCGGAGATCGTCGTCACGACGCCAGAGTCCCTCTACCTGCTGCTGACCTCGACGCGCGGCCGTGACCTGCTCGGGTCAGTCCGCACGGTCATCGTCGACGAGATCCACGCCCTCGCGAGGGACAAGCGCGGCTCGCACCTGGCGATCAGTCTGGAGCGTCTCGACCGGGTGGTGAGGGCGTGGCGCGAGGCCCACGAGTCGGCGATGGACACCCTTGCGACCAAGAGTCACGACCGCCCGGTCCGGATCGGGCTGTCCGCTACCCAGCGCCCGATCTCGACCATCTCCCGCCTGCTGATTGGTATTGGCCCCGGCCGGAGCGACGCTGACGGCACGCCCCATTGCACCGTGGTCGACGTCGGTCACCGGCGCGAGCTCGACGTCGCCATCGAGCTGCCCGACGACGAGCTCGGAGCAGTCTTCACGGAGGAGCAGTTTGCCGCCGTCCTCGAACGGATTGCTGATCACATCGGGTCGAGGCAGACCACGCTCGTCTTCGTCAATACCCGGAGGCTGGCGGAGCGAGTGGCCCACCGACTCGGCGAGCTGCTCGGGGACGACGTCGTCCAGGCGCATCACGGCAGCCTCTCGATGGAGCGTCGCCTGCGAGTCGAGAACCGACTCCGCGCGGGCGACCTCAAGGCAGTCGTAGCGACCGCCTCTCTCGAGCTCGGCATCGACGTCGGCCCGGTCGAGCTCGTCTGCCAGATCGGCTCGCCACGGGCGATCGCCACGTGGTTGCAGCGAGTGGGCCGAGCGCAGCACCATGTCGGCGGCACGCCGACAGGCCGTCTCTACCCGCAGACCCGCGACGAGCTAGTCGAGTGCACAGCGCTGCTGGCGGCCACTTGGCGCGGCGAGCTCGACGCGATCGTGCCGCCAGTTGCCCCTCTCGACATACTCGCCCAGCAGATCGTCGCCGAGGTCGCCACCACCGGACCGGAAGGCATCACAGAGGCCGAGACTCTCTCCCTCATCTCCGGCGCGGCGCCGTACGCGCAGCTCTCGGCAGCCGACTTCGAGAGCGTGCTCGAGCTCGTCTGCAACGGCGTGCAGACCGGTCGCGGACTCCGCGGGGCATACGTGCACCGCGACAAGGTCAACGCCATCCTGCGGCCGCGCCGGGGGGCCCGTCTGACCGCCACCACGTCGGGCGGTGCGATCCCCGAGCTAGCGGACTACCGGGTCGTGCTCGAACCGGAGGAGTCCTTCGTCGGCACCGTCAACGAGGACTGGGCGATCGAGTCCATGGCTGGGGACGTGTTCCTCTTCGGGAGCCACACCTGGCGGATCCGGCGCATCGAGAGCGGCACGGTTCGCGTCGTCGACGCCGAGGGGGCTTCGCCGACGGTGCCTTTCTGGCTTGGCGAAGCGCCGGCTAGGACCGCCGAGCTGTCGTCTGCCATCTCGGAGCTTCGCCTGGGTATCGAGCGGGCGCTGTCGGAATCGGTTGCGGCAGCGATCGCTTACGTACTGGACATCCCCGGGATCGATCAGAGAGCGGCCGAGCAGGTGATCGCCTATCTCGCGACGGCCAACCAGGAGCTCGGGAGGTTGCCCACCGGTGATCGGTTCGTCGTCGAGCGTTTCTTTGATGACACCGGCGGCATGCAGCTCGTTCTTCACTCACCGCGAGGTGCTCGCATCAATCGAGGTCTCGGGCTGGCGCTGCGCAAGCGATTCTGCCGCTCGTTCGACTTCGAGTTGCAGGCGGCGGCGAGCGATGACGCCGTCGTGCTTTCGCTTGGGCCGCAGCACTCTTTCCCCTTGTCGGAGGTAGTCGGGTTCCTCTCGCCCCAGTCTGTGACAGAGACCCTGGAGCAGGCGGTGCTCCCGACGCCGATATTCGGCTCGCGGTGGCGTTGGAATCTCTCTCGCTCGCTCGTCGCGCCACGCTTCCGGGGTGCAAAGCACCTGCCGCCCGCCATCCAGCGGATGGAGGCAGACGACCTGATGGCGGCAATCTTCCCCATGCTCGCTGCTTGCCAGGAGAACGTGAACGGACCGATCGTGATCCCCGATCACCCCGTCGTGCGCCAGACGATGCACGACTGCATGACCGAGTCGATGGACCTTCCCGGGCTCACGGCGCTGCTCGAGCAGCTCCGTGACGGCGAGATCGAACCCCATTTCGTCGACTCCGTCGCGCCGTCGATCCTCTCCGAGGAGATCTTGAACGGGCGCCCCTATACGTTTCTCGACGATGCCCCTCTGGAGGAGCGCCGTACGCGAGCCGTGCAGCTGCGCCGGGGGGTCCCGCTCGAAGCGACCGACCTGTCGCGCCTCGACCCGTCGATCGTGGCGGCGGTCGGGGCCCAGGCGCGTCCCGAACCGCGTGACCCCGAAGAGCTGCACGACCTGATGTCGACTCAGGTGCTGGTCGATCCGGAAAGGGAATGGGAAGCGTGGTTCGCCCAGCTGGTTGGTGCCGGCCGCGCGATGACCGCGCTCTTGCCCGGCGGCGAGAGGCGATGGGCGGCCCTCGAGCGGCGCCGGGCAGTGGAGGTTCTCGTCGAGTCAGTCGTCTTCGAGCCGGATCTAGCCCTCCCCGCCGGCCTCGATGCCGGCGAGCGCCCGCTCCGAGAAGACGTCGTCTCTGAGGCAGTCCGTGCCGCTCTTCTCGTGTCCGAGCCGCTCACCACTGCCGAGTTGGCCGAGCGCATCGGAATCGGTCTTCCGAAAGAGAGGGAGATCCGAAGCGCCGTCGCGCGGCTCGAGCACGAAGGCTCGGTGCTCCAGTGCCACGTCGGCGACGATCCGGCGGACCGCTACGCAGCCCGGCACCTGCTGATGCGGATCCATGCTCGGATGCGAGACGGCGCCCGCCGCTCGGTCGAGGCGGTAAGCCCGCAGAACCTGATGAGGTTCCTCATCGCCTGGCAGCATGCCGGAGCAGGCAATCGCTTGATCGGGAGCGGTGGGGTTGCGGAGGTCATCGAGCAGCTGCAGGGATTCGAGGCTCCGGTCGGAGCCTGGGAGGAGTCGATTCTGCCGAGCCGGGTCGCCTCGTACCAGGCGGCGCTCCTCGACGAGCTCTGCTCCGAGGGCGAGGTTGCCTTCGGGCGGCTCGGATTGAGAGCGATGACGGGCGACGGAGCAGGTGACAGCGAAGGCGCGCCCGCGAGGCGGCCGGGCTTGACGCCTTCGCCTGCGACCCCGCTCTCGTTGTTCCGGCGGGAGGACACGGACTGGCTTCTCGCTGCACTTCGCGGAGAGGCTCGCGCCGACGAGCCTGCCGTCGGCGCTCCGGCCGACGTGCTGGCGGCCCTGCGGGAGCGGGGCGCGCTCTTCCTGCCCGATCTCTGCTCGGTGACCAGGCGGATGCCGATCGAAGTGGCCGATGCACTCTGGGAGGGCATCGCGAGAGGACTGGTCACGGCCGACGGTTTCCAAGCGGTCAGGGCACTCCTCGGCGGCCGCGCGCGCCTCGGCAACCTCGTGCGGGAGGGGTCGAGTGGTTCGGCGGTCGGGCTCCGGAGCCGGTCTGGCCGTCCAGTTCCCCGTCCGCGACGAGGTGGTCCCCGAGCCCGCGTGCGCCCGGCGCTGTCGGGCGGGAGATGGTCGCTGCTCGGACCACAAGACCCGGGCGACTCGCCCGCCTATGACATCGACGATCTGGCGGAGGCGCTCGCCGGCCAGCTCCTGCAGCGCTGGGGCATCGTCTTCCGTGATCTCGTCCAGCGCGAGCTCATGGGCATCGGCTGGCGCGAAGTGCTGTGGGCACTCCGGCGTCTCGAAGCCCGGGGCATCGTGCTCGGCGGTCGTTTCGTCGGAGGCTTTACCGGAGAGCAGTTCGCTCTGCCGGAGGCGTACGCGCAGTTGCGTGCACTTGTTAAGACGCCCGCCGAGGGCTACTCGCTCCGCCTCTCGGCTGCCGACCCGCTCAACCTGACCGGTGTGATCCTGCCAGGGCCGCGCATTCCGGCAGTGCGCACCCGGACTGTCACGCTCGTAGACGGCATAGTCATGGGTGAGGGCGACCAGCAGGCGATCATGCCGGCCGGCTAGTCCTTTCCGGGCGCTTGCCGGCGGGCGCTGTCGGGATCGAGTCCCGCGACGACTCCCGCCCGCATCTCGTCCTCGAACTGCTCGTAGCGATTCTTGCCTCGCTCCTTAGCGGCGTACATCGCGAGGTCAGCGTTGCGAAGCAATTGATCGCTCGTGACGCCGGCTGCATCGAACGCGACACCGATGCTGACAGTCGCCGAGACCTCGGTCGAACCGATCGTAAAGGGCTGGCGAAATGCAGTCAGGATCCGCTCCGTCAGCTCGATGACGTCAGAAGGCTGCGCCAGGTCGTCGGCAAGGACGGCGAACTCGTCGCCGCCGAGTCGAGCGGCAATGTCCACCTTGCGAAGGCAACCGACGAGGGTCTCGGCCGCGACCTTGAGCAGGTCATCGCCGGCCAAGTGCCCGAGGCGGTCATTGACGGTCTTGAAGTCGTCCAAGTCCAAGAAGAGCACGGCGAGATGGTTCTCGGTGCGTTCGAGCCGCGTCGTCGCACGCTGCAAGCAGTCTTGGAAGAGCGCCTTGTTCGCCAGCCCCGTGAGTGAGTCGTGGAACGCCTGAAACGACAATTCGTTCTCGAGTCGCTTGCGGTCGGTCACGTCGCGAAAGCTCCAGACACGCCCGACGACGGAGCCGTCGACCCGCTGAGCCATCGAGTGCCGCTCGAACACCCGACCGTCTTTGAATTCCAGCGTGTCGTGGCTCTCCGCCTCAGGGTTGGCATAGACCTCGCCAACCTTGGCGAGAAACTCGTCCGGCCGCACCAACTGATCGGTGACGAACTCGAGCACGGCGGCATCATCGCGGGTCTCGATGATCGAGTCCGGGAGGTGCCACATCTCGGCGAAGAGTCGGTTCACGCTCGTGATCGCACCGCTCTTGTCGACGACGAGTATCCCATCGGCAGTCGAGTTGAGCGTTGCCGTCAGCAGCGAAAGCGTCTTTCGCAGCTCGAGCTCGATGCTTGCTTGGGCGGTGACGTCGTGACCGGTGATGACAAAGCCGCCGATCGTCGGGTCGTCCGTCAGGTTGACGAGCGTGAGCTCGAACGGGATCGGTGCCGAGCTGCCTTGGCGGAGCATCTCGAGGCGGACCGACACCGGGTTGGTCGTCGACGCTCCGACGGTCGCATCCCGTAGTGCCTGGGAAAGCGCGGGTCTGTCATCCTCGCTGACGAGGTCGGCGAGCGGGCGTCCCTCGACGAGCTCGGGGTCGTGGCCGAGCACGCGGCTCAAGGCTCCAGAGGCAGACTCGACGACACCGCCCGGCGTCACGAGGATCGTCACTGCGGCCGCGTTGTGAACGAGCGACCGGAGGCGTGCCTCCCGGTTACGGGCGAGCTCGAATCGCCGGCGGTCAGTGAGGTCCCGCATGGTGAACAGCACCGCACCCTGCTCGATCCAGGGGACCGGTGTTCCGATGATCTCAGCCAGACGCCAGCCGATGGGCGTGCTCAAGCGGATCTCGATGGGTATGCCCACCTCTTTGTCCTGAACGGTCACGAGCGATCGGACGACGATCTCGAGATCCTCCGGATGGACGAACTCGAGTCCTGACATGCCGATCGAGTCGCTTATGGAACGCTCGAACATCTGCTCGGTCGCGCGGTTTGCCCAAAGGACGCGGGCCTCGGAGTCAGTGACCATCACCCAGTCTGGGAGACCATCGAGCAACCGAGCCAGGGCCTGCGCGCCGATGGCTCTCACTCGTCGGTTGGGCTCGTCCAAGATGCCTCCGCGCGTACGTTGGTCACCGACGTGACAACGACCCTCTCGGGTCTACAGTCAGTAGGCGTAAGTGCAGGCAGGACTTGTCCGAGGTGAGGCAACCGGGCCGGTGCCTGACACTACGTGTGACACTACGGGAGCAGCGGAGGCCCAGACCTGCACAGCGCTCAGGGCTCGGCGCGTCGAGCCGATCCTTCGGAAGACTGGACCAGGCATCACTTCGTCGAGGAGGTTGGCTGTCGGATAGCCCTGTGTGAGGGATCCGGCGTCACCGCCAGATCCCTCACCTAGGCCTCGCCCCTCGCCAGCTTTCTCGCAGCCGGTAGTGGAAGGACTGACTGGCGGCAGACCGGGGGTCCCCCCTCGCGGGACCCCCGGCACCGCCACCGCCGACACGGCACTTTCCCCCAGTGCCGGCGGAACCGTTGGCGGGCGCGGCCCGCTGATCCGGACTCGCTCGACAAGTGTCGTGATGCGCGAGACGAGTGTCGAAGCGGTCAGGGGCTTCTCGAAGAAGTCGTCTGCACCTCTCGAGCGGGCCGTGCGCTCGAGGTCCGGCTCGTTGAAGGAAGTCATGACGGCGATCCCGATCGCTGGCTGCATGGAGCGCGCCTCGCTCACGAGCTCGATGCCGCTACGCCCGGGCAGGCGGAAGTCCGTCAGCAGTACCTGGTAGTCGCTGTCGGCGAGGAGGGCCGATGCCTGATCTGCATCGACTGCCCACGAGGACTCAAAGCCTGCCCGCTCGAGGACTCGAGTCACGAACACAGCAGCCGATTCGTCGTCCTCGACTATGAGGACGCGTCCCTGATTCTCGTGCTCGTCAGTTGTTGGCACTGGGAACTCCCGTATCACTGGAGGTCAGTGGTGAGGGGCCTGGCCCCCGCTCAGGCCCCATCACCTCTACAACGAAGCGGTCCGTGAGTACTTGGACCGCCTCGAAATCCCGGAGTGCCCTGCCCTCGCTCAGGCGCTCCGGCTCAAGTGCCCCAGCCCCCGCTTGGGCACTTGACGATGAAGACCATGATGAGGCCTCACCGTGAGGTTTAGGTGCGCGCGGGGTTGCAAGACGGTTGCAGTTTGGCTGGCAATAGTTTCTCGTCAGTCAGTGCGACAGTTGTGCTTCAAGCTGCAGGCGGCCGGTATCGGTACCCGAAGCCGCGGACTGTCTCGATCGGATTGTCGGGTCCGCTGTCCCATCCGAGCTTGCGCCGCAGGCGCAGCATTGCGAACTTCACGCGATCCGGCCCGGTCGCCGTCGGGTCGCGCCAGGCGAGCTGCAACAACTGTTCAGGGGACAGGACCTGGCCGCGATGATCCATGAGAGTCTCGAGCAAACGGAACTCGGTCGGCGTGAGGTCAACCGCCTTACCGCCGGCCCGGACGACGTGCGCGCCGAAGTCGACCTCCACTCCGTGCTCCATTACGAGCCGGCTGGGACGGGCGCGCTCGCTCGGTTCTTGTCGCGGAGGCGCAGCGCGTTGAGCCGCCGTCGCATTGACGACGACGGCCGTCCTCGTGGTGACGCGTCGGCGCAATAGGGCTTCGACCCGTGCGACAAGCTCGGAGTTGCCGAAGGGCTTCGTGAGGTAGTCGTCCGCCCCCGCGCGAAGTCCGCGGACCTTGTCGGACTCGGCGTCGAGAGCGGTCAGCACGAGGATGGGCGCCGAGCTCATATCGCGGACCCGCTCGATGAGGGTCCAACCGTCAAGTGTCGGTAGCCCGAGATCGAGGATCACAAGATCGGGTCGCTCCTCGTGGAAGCGGCGGAGACCCTCGCGCCCGTCCGCCACCGACACGACCCGGTAGCCCGCCCGCTCGAGAAGCGTGAGGACCACGTGCGCGATGTCATGGTCGTCTTCGATATTGAGGATGCAGGGCTTCAGTCGGTCAGCCATCGTGGGTATCGGGGCCCGCGTCAACGCCGTTGTCGGGGCTCTCGATAGGCAACGTTACCGAAGCGGTCGTGCCTCCATTTTGAGCGCTCCTCAACGTGATGGTCCCGCCGTGAAGATCGGTGATGGCCCGCGCGACGGGCAGGCCCAGGCCCGAACCGGGTATCCGCGAGGCGCGGGCGTTGCTCGCTCGGTAGAAGCGCTCGAACAGCGAGTCCTGTTCTTTCGTCGGCACGCCGATCCCGTTGTCGATCACCTCGAGGCGCCAGAGGCGGTCTCGCGGTGAAGCCGACACGAGCACCCGCCCGCCGTTCTGGGTGAACTTGATCGCGTTGGACAGCAATACGTCGATTACCTGGGCGAGTCGGCCTTGGTCGCCAGGGATCGTCGGCCCCTCCCCGATCTCGCTCTCGAGCGAGATCGACTTCGCCTCGGCGGCCGGCGCGAAGCTCGACACACACGAGCTGACGAGCGAGGGCACATCGACCACGCCCCATTCGAACGGCATGGCGCCCGTCTCGATCCGGTCGAGTAGAAGGAGGTCGTCGACGAGACGGAGGAGACGGTCGGCGTTTCTCTGGATTATCTCGAGAAACTCGACCTGCTCCGCAGGATCGTCCCGCCCAAGACCGTCCGTGAGCAGCTCGGCAAAGCTCAAGATCGACGTGAGAGGCGTCCGCAGCTCGTGACTGATCTCCGCCAGGAACGCAGCCTTCACTTGATCGAGCTCGAGCAACCGCTCGTTCTCGTGTCGCTGGCGCGAGACGAGCGACTCCCACTCTGTCTCGGCCTGGGCTTGGCCGGACACGTCCCGGAAGAGCCAGACGTGGCCCCGGTACTCCCCGTTCACGACGATCGGGAGATAGTCGCGCTCGAGCACGCGGTTGTCCGGCAGCGAGAGGCGGTCTCCGACGATGGGTCGGCGCTTCTGGAGGATCTCTGCCGTGCGCTCGGGGTCCGTCGTCCAAGTCGGGTCCCCGAAGCGGCGGAAGAACTCCGGCCCCATCTGGGCGATCGTCCGCCCGGTCAGCTGGTCGGGCGACGCCGGCACCTCGAAGAGGTTCACGAACGCGTCGTTGGTGAAGACGATCTCCCGGTCGTCACCTTCGACGAGCACCGCAAGGTGCAGGCTCGACACAAGCGTTGAGAGCCTCTCGTTGGCGTCGAGGAGCGCCAACCGTGCCTTTCTCTGCTCGGTCACGTCCTGCGAGATGATGAGGTAGCCGTGGACCACCGGGTCGCCGACGAGGTTCTCGACGGTGCTATCCAGGTAGTGCCATGTCCCATCGGCTCCGCGGACCCGGACCTCGATCGGCCCTTCCGCCATTGTCTCGCCTTCACGTAGTCGGGCGAGGCTCCGAGCCACGTCGCGCAGGTCATCTGGGTGGACGAGACTGAGGATCCCGTCAACCGGGTCGAAGTCCGCCCGGTAGCCGAGGAGCCTCCAGGCAGCGGCGTTCGAGTATCGCCATGTCCCGTCGGCGTTTAGTACCGTGATGACTTCGGGGGAGCGATCGAGCAGCGTGTCTACGAGGCGCTCGTCGGTACGAAGGATCATCGCGCTCGGCTCGTCGCCGCTCACGACTATGCCGATGTACGAATTGACCGTTCCCTCGCGTGACACGAGAGGCATGACGCGGGCATCGAGTACGACGACCGGCGCATCATCATCATCATCGGCCGCCTCGCGGGTCGTGAGAACCCTCAGTTGCGACGTGCCCTCGGCTGGGATCCCGCCTGCGGGCAGATCGAGGCGGATCGGGCGCTCGTGTCGGGAGTGGACCTCGAGGCCGAGCGCGTCGATCAGTCGTTGGTTGACGTACCAGCAGCTCCCGTCTGCGTCAGCACCGAACAGACCGACGGGGACGAGTGTCGACAGTGCACCGAGAGCGTGACGAACGGCATCACGTTCCGTCATCGTGTCGACCCCCGGCGAGGCCGCTGCCTTTGGGCCGGTCGCTGTCACCACTCGGATCGTACTGGTCAGGACCCATCGCCCACGATCAGGACTGAGGGCGCAGGCGCGGCGGGCCGCTCCTGCGCCTTGCGACCGGTCGCCAGGTAGCAACCAATTACGATCAGCAAGAAACCGAACGCCGTGCCCCACCCGAACCCCTCCCCGAGCACGGCGACCCCGAGGACGACTGCGACGGCTGGGTTGACGTACGTGATGACAGTCGCGCGCACGGGTCCTACCTCGGAGATGAGGGCGAAGAAGAGCACGAACCCGAGCGCTGTACAGATGAGAGTTAGCCCGATAACCGAGGTGATGACGGACGCCGAGAGGGGGCGGGTCGGGACGGCGAAGGCTGCGATCGGCGCGTAGATGATGGCGCAGAGAGCCAGGCCGGCGGCCATGACACCGAGGGCGGGCAAGTCCTTCAGGTAGTTGGAGAGGATGAAGGGCCCGAGCGCGTACCCGATCGCGACGACGCCGATCGACAACGCGGCCCATAGGTCAGACGTCCCGACGTTGAACCCGACGAGCGCCGCAACGCCGCCGAGACCGACAAGCACGCCGACAAGCTGGCGGCGGTCGAGACGGTCGGCCGTGTGCGTGGCCCTCGCGAGCACGGCGGCCGCGAGAGGGACCGTCGCGACGAGCAGGCCCGACAGCGAGCTGGACAACTTCGTCTCGGCGTTGAACAGGAGCAACCAGGGGATCGAGACCTCGACGAGAGAAAAAGCGATGAGAGCCTTCCAGCGGCGAAGGACCGGCAACAATTCGCCCCGCGCGAGCGCTATCGGTACGAGCAGGAGCGAGGCTCCGCCCGTCCTCATCTCGACGAGCATGGGAGGGGATATCTCCCTCACTGCGATCTTGATGAGCAGATAGGGAAGGCCCCAGATGACACCCATGGCCACGAATAGCAGCCACCCCTTCCGACTCATGGCTCCATCCTTTCGGAACTTTGGGAGTATGCGCCAGCTACCATCCGCCAGAGTGACGATGCGCCTCGAAGGGACCAGGCTCGGCGTGCCGGCGATCGCCGTCCACGGCGGTGCGGGCGAGTTTGCCGCCGTCGAGAGCGATGCCGAGAGTGACGAGCACGGCGAGGCCTTGAAAGAAGCGCTCCGCCTGGCAGTAAGTGCCGGGTGGGTGGTGCTCGACTCGGGCGGGTCGTCCTTCGACGCCGTCGTCGAAGCGGTTGCCGCGCTCGAGGACAGCGGGCGGTTTAACGCCGGAAGAGGCGCGGTACCGACGCGAGACGGAGGGACCGAGTTCGACGCGGGTGTGATGGACGCGGTTTCTGGCGCTTTCGGGGCGCTCTGTGCTGCGACCTACCCGGCCAATCCCATCCGGGCCGCTCGACTGCTGGCTGATCTCGGCGGCCTGCCGGAGGGTCCTGTCCTGCTCGCCGGCGCCGGCGCAGACCGATTCTGCGAGTCACAAGGGCTCGAGGCGATGCGCCGGGAGTGGTTGCGAGGCGTACCGCACGCTGACGACGCGCCGCCGGGAGCGCTGCCAGGGCCGTCTGTACCTAAAGGCCTCTCGCGGCTCTCCGACGAGGGCACGGTCGGCGCCGTCGCGGTCGACGCGGCGGGTCGGGTGGCGGCTGCCACCTCGACTGGCGGCCGAGCAGGGCAATGGCCGGGCCGCGTGGGCGACTCACCGATTCCCGGCGCCGGCCTGCTGGCGCACCCGTCGGGAGTGGCGGTATCGGCTACTGGCGCGGGGGAGACGTTTCTCGTGAGTGGCTTTGCGCACCGGATCGCATGGTCGCTCGAGGCCGGCATGGAGCTCGGTGAATCGGTGCAGGCTTCACTCGAGGAGGTCGACCGCCTCGGCGGGACTGGAGGATGCATCGTGATCACCTCGTCCGGTGAGTTCACGACAGGGATCTCGACAAGGGCGATGGCGCGGGCCTGGCGGGGAGCGAACCGCAGCCCTACGAAGGCCTGCATACTGTCCCTCCCTCCTCGCTAGTGTCGTCGTGGACTCATAGAGGAGATGACAATCGCATGCCATCACGTACCGGCGAAGCCGAATGGAAAGGTGACCTCATCGGTGGAGGTGGCGAGGTCAGCTTTGGAAGCGGGGCGTTCCGGGGTGCCTACTCGTTCAAGAGCCGCTTCGAGGACGAGAGTGGGAGCGCCGGAACGAATCCGGAGGAGCTGATAGCGGCTGCTCATGCTGCGTGCTACTCGATGGCGCTGTCGAACGGGTTGGCGAGCGGCGGCCACACGGCCAACCGCGTCCACACGGTCGCGACGGTGCATCTCGTGAAGTCCGACGCCGGCTTCGGGATCAGCGGGATCGACCTGCGCTGTGAAGCCGAAGTGCCCGGGATCGACGCGGAGGCGTTCCAGCGCGAAGCCGAAGGTGCCAAGGCGAACTGCCCGGTGTCGAAGGCGCTGGCGGCTGTCGAGATCACCCTCGAGGCGACACTCCTCTAGGCCTGCTCCTCCTGGGGCGCTGGGATCAGCTGCGGGGCACCTTCGACCAGGGCAGCTCCTTGTCCGTGCGGACGTCTCCGGGGAGGCCGAGGACCCGCTCGCCGAGGATGTTGCGCTGGATCTCGGAGGTGCCGCCCTCGATCGAGTTCGCCCTCGAGCGGAGGAACATCTTCCGCGACGAACCAGCGGGCCCGGTCAACCCGAGGTTCTCGCTCCGGCGCATGGTGTAGTCGAAGTCGACGAGTGCCGCCGGCCCGAGTAGGTCGATGCAGAGGTCGTAGATGGCCTTGTTGACCTCGGCGAACATGAGCTTGGCGATGGAGCCCTCCGGCCCCGGGTTGCCGGCGCGCCGGTTGTCCGAAGCTCGCAAGTTGGTGAGCCGGAGCGCCTCTGCCTCCACCCACATTCCCATGAGGCGATCCCTCGCGACAGCGTTCGGGTCTGGGCACTCTTCTTTGAAGATACGGACCGCTTCGGCGATCGTCCCCGAGCCTCGCGCGGGGATGCCGCCGCCGCCGCCGATGGAAGTGCGCTCGTTCATGAGCGTGCTCATCGAGACGCGCCATCCGTCACCTACGTCTCCCACCCGGTCCGCGTCGGGGACGCGCACGTCGGTCAGGTAGACCTCGTTGAACTCGGCCTCGCCGGTCATCTGGCGAAGCGGGCGGACCTCGACTCCAGGAGCGTGCATGTCGAGCGCAAAATAGGTGAGGCCCTTGTGCTTTGGTTGCTCGGGGTCGGATCTCGTCACGAGCATGCCTCGGTCCGCCAGGTGGGCGAGCGTGTTCCAGACCTTCTGCCCGCTGATCACCCACTCGTCCCCGTCCCGCGTCGCCCGGGTCGCGAGGCTGGCCAGGTCCGATCCGGAGCCTGGCTCCGAGAAGAGCTGGCACCAGGAGTCCTCGCCGCTGTACATCCGGGGGAGGAGGCGATGGCGGATCTCTTCCGTGCCGTGGGTCACGATGGTCGGCCCGGCCATTGCCAGTCCGAAGAACTCGAGGAAGCCGTGGGTCTTCGCACCCGCGGCGTAGACCCGGCGGTCGATCTCGCGCTGGTGGACCGGCGGGAGGCCGAGGCCTCCGTATCCGGCGGGAAAGTGCACCCAGGCAAGGCCGAGCTCGTACTGGCGACGGCGGAATTGGGCCGGGTCGGTTGAACCCGGGTCGGCCTCGGCCAACAGCTGTTCGATGTGCTCGTTCACGATGGTTGCGGCGTCGGCCACGGCTGCCTCCGGCTTGGTCTGCGATCTTCCCCGCACTGATGCTTTCACGGAACAACTGGTGCGCGCAGATCTTGAAGGCGGCCCGCCTGGAGTCGCGCGCCCTCCCGCCGGTAGCCTGATGGGCGTGTCAAGCCCTGCGGCGACAGTCGCCCCAGCCCACCGAGGGGAGCGCTCTCCGGTCGACGTCACGATGCGGCGGCTCCTCCGCGTGCCGGACGACACTTCCTCGACCCCTCGCGCCGAGGAAGTCCATCGTCTCTTTTCTGCCTCGATCCTGATCTCGGCGCTGCGGTGCCTTCTGAGCTACGTCGTGTTCCCCATCGCGGCCCCGGCCATCGGCGCCGCCGGCGGAGTCGGGCCCGCCATCGGCATCCCGATCGCGCTGGTGGCGTTGTATTTCGACGCGAGGGGAATCCGGCGTTTCTGGCTGGCTGACCACAAGTACCGGTGGGCGATCACGGGGCTCTATCTCGCGGTGATGGTCCTTGTCACGATCTTGCTCGCAGAGAACATCGCCCAGCTCGCCTGACCGGCCGGGCCGGCCAGCGCGCTCAGCCGCCGAAGTAGCGGCGGGGATTGCCCACCAGCATCTCGTCCACCTGCGACTCGGTAACACCTCGCTCGAGCAACGCGGGCACCACGTCTCCGAGGACGTGCAGGTAGTTCCAGTTCGGGAG
Source organism: Acidimicrobiaceae bacterium (assembly GCA_003136185.1). Lineage (GTDB taxonomy): Bacteria > Actinomycetota > Acidimicrobiia > Acidimicrobiales > Bog-793 > Palsa-601. Next base: position 31,207 of record PLDN01000077.1, read on the forward strand.
TGCGCCCTTGAACATCGGGTCGATCCAGTCGATGTAACAGGCGGCGTCCTGCGCGAGCACCATCTGGCCAGAAAAGCCGCGCCGGCACAGCTCGACCACTATCGCGACCCGGCTCTCGAAGTCGAGAGTGGCATCGATTCCGAAGCGGTCCATACCGAGCAAGAAACCCGCCTCGGCCAACGAACCCAGGTGCTCGGCGTCGGTCGAATCCCCGCTGTGGGCAAGGATGACCCGCTCGAACGCAACGCCCTCCTCGCCGAGCACCCGCATCACTTCGAGGCCGGTCTGGGTCCCCGGGTGCGTGTGGACCATGATCGGAGCACCGGTCCGCAGGTGGGCTGCGGCCTCGGCCCGCAGCACCCGCTCGACTCCAGGGGTCAAGCCGTGGTGGTCGATGGCGCACTTGAGAAACGCAGCCCGTACCGCAGTACCCCGTACGCCCTCCTCCAGGTCCCGCACGAAGAAGTCGACCATGGGATCGTCGAGGCCCGGGATGATCCCCGGCCCCCGGAAGGCGAAGAAGTTCGGCACGTCACAATAGGTGTAGACCCCCGTCGCGACGATGATGTTCAAGTCGACCTCGGCTTGGATGCGGGCGATCCGGGCGACGTCCCGCCCGAGACCGTCGACCGTCGGATCGGCAATGGTCGAGATGCCCTGGGCAGCCAGCTCGTTCAACTTCACGATGGCGTTCGCAACCTGCTCCTCCTCGTCCCATTCGTCCGACCATTGGCGCTGGGAGTCGGGCGTGAGGACGAAGACGTGCTCGTGCATGAGGACGCGCCCGAGGTCAGCCGTATCGAGGGGACCACGCGCGCTCTGGACCGTTGTCACGTCGGTCAACCTAGGACAACGCGCGCCTTCCCGGCCCGCTTCGCTGAGTAAAGAGCGGCATCAGCCTTGGCGAGGAGTGCCTCGGCATCGACAGGACCATTCGCGCAGACGACCCCGACCGATGCCGGACAGTTCACGGTGGTGCCCTCCACCTCGAACGGCATCCCGAGAGAGTCGCAGAGTCGCTGGGCGAGGCCGAACGCTGTCGCTTTCCCGCGCCTCACATCGCGGCAGAGCACCACGAACTCGTCTCCTCCGATCCTCCCGGCAGTGTCGTTCGGGCGGAGGACTTCGTTGAGGCGTCTCGCTACCGCCTGTAGGAGGAGATCGCCGAAGTCGTGCCCGTGCGTGTCGTTTGTCGCCTTGAAGCCGTCGAGGTCGATGAACATGAGAGCGATCGACTCGTGCCGGGAGTGATTCACGCTCGCGTGGCGCACCAGCGCGAGAAACGCTCCCCGGTTCACGAGTCCAGTCAGCGAGTCGTGGCTCACTTCGTGCTGGAGGCTCTTATGTTCCTCGGCGAGCAGCTTCTCGAGCTCGAGGCGCCGATCTTCGAAGCGCCGCGTCATCCGGACGAGGCTCGCGTCGCAGCTCGCCCGTGTGACTTCCTCGGCGAGGTCGAGGACGGCGGGCGGCGTGGCAAGCTCAGCCGCGATGTCCCGCAATGTGAGGAGCGTCACGTCGCGCCACGCAAGATAGAGCTTGAGCAGCGTCGTCATGGACGTCTCGTACAGCGCTAGTTCGCCAGGGCGGGCGAGAACCTGGGATTCGTCTGGGCTTGCCGGAGCGCCGGATTCGAGGTAGCGAGCGAGAATTGAGGTAGCGAGCGAGCTCGTCTCCGATGCGTTGACCTGGGGCAGCGGGTCTGTCGGGCCGAGCTTCAAGATGGAGCGCAGGCGCTCGTTCACCCCTAGGCCCACCTCGGTCGCGCGCGCAGCTAGCGCTCTACCGAGTGCCACACGAGAATCCATGGTCTGCTGATCTTGCCTCGCTTTGACTTGCATTTCCTGCACGACGCCTGAGTCGGACATCAGTTGCGACCCCCTGCGAGGTACTCGACGCACTCCTCGAAGGAGCAGGGACGCGCGAAGAAGTACCCCTGCGCATAGTGACATCCGAGATCACGCTCAGCCTCGGCCCGCAAGGTCTCGTCGAACACCTCGTAGCGCGCCTGGCCACGGTCCTTCGCGCGGTGCATCGCTAGGTCGGCGTCGCGCAGCAGCTTGTCCCCGCTCTCGCCGGCTTGGCCGATGGCGATCCCGACCGACGCCGTCACGTGCACCTCCTCGCCGTCGAGGATGAACGGGGCATTGAACGAACTCAGGGTGTGTTCAGCAAATCTTGATGGCGTCGGTCGCAACTCGTAGGCCCTCGGACACGACGACGAATTCGTCACCGGTGAAGCGACCGACGGTGTCGCCGCGTCGCGAGTGTGCCTGAAGCCGCGCCGCAACAACGACCAGCACGGCGACTCCTCGGTCGTGGCCTCGCATGTCATTGAAGAGCTTGAACCTGTCCAATCAGATTTAAAGGAACCCTGGCAGGGACAGCCTACGGTCAGGAGGCCGTTGTCTTGACGCGGCTCGTGAATAACATTTATTCTTGACCGGTGGTCGTTGCCAACCCGGAGTTCGACGCGCCCGATGAGATCCGCGACGAGTTGCTCGACGCGGCGGCGTCGGTCTTTGCAGAAAAGGGCTATGACGGCACCCGCATCCAAGAGGTCGTGCGTCGCGCAGGGCTCTCGACGGGAGCGGTCTACGGGCGGTTCACTTCGAAGGACGAGATGCTGCGAGAAGCCGTCATCACGCGATCGGTCCCGCACGCTCTCCGGCTGCCGGACGACGTCCACCGGGTGGCAGACCTCGTCGAGCGGATCGTCACTCGGACCACGCCCGAATTGCGGGAGCAGGAGGCCCTCCTCCTCGAGGCATACGTCGCCGCCCGGCGCCATCCCGAGATCGCCGAGGCGATCTACGAGGCGAACCGCCGATGGCGCGAGGCCGCCGGTCCGTTTGTCGACGCAGCGCTCGCCGACGGGACCTTGGGAGAGGGAGTCGATGGGCAGTCCGTGCTGTTTCTCGTCAGGGTCCTGCGCCTCGGCCTTTTATTGCACCGGGCATCTGGCATGCCCGAGCCCGACGCTAAGTCGTGGTCAGACCTCGTAGTCCGTGTCGTCGCCTGCCTTGGTGACGCCGATCGTCCCGGAGGAGCAATCACATGACGACGACCGATCTCCCGAACCCGACTGAGCTCGATGAGACCTTCAAGATCATCGAAGACCATTGCGACCGTATCTACACGTGGAATTACGAGCGTTCGCGGCCTCAGCTGGTGACCTTGTACAACAAGGCGGCGCAATCGCAGTGGGCGAGCGTCACTGACCTCGACTGGTCGACTCCTGTCGACCCCGAGTCGCTCGTCAGCTTGCACGCTCCGAACTTGCGCCTCATGCGGGAAGTCACCCAGATGCCGGGGTCGCCGATCGCGAGCTGGAAAGACAAAGAGCTGTTGCAGCTCGGCCTCGAGATGTTCACGGCCATGCTGAGCCAGTTCATGCACGGCGAGCAAGGCGCCATGTTGACGGCCGCCAAGATCGTCGAGACGGTCCCTTGGATCGACGCCAAGTACTACGCCGCCACCCAGACGATGGACGAGGCGCGCCACACCGAGGTATTCGCCCGTTACATCGAGGAAAAGGTGGGCGAGCCCTACCCGATGAACCCGAACCTCGAAGCCCAGATCACAGGTCTCCTCGAGGACAGCCGGTGGGACATCGCCTACCTCGGGATGCAGATCGTCATCGAGTCGCTCGCGCTCGCCGCCTTCGGTGACATGGCACGCAAGACGACCGAGCCACTCCTCAAGAAACTCCTCCGGTACATCATGGCCGACGAGGCCCGTCACGTGGCCTTCGGGATCCTCTCGCTCGGCGAGTACTACCAGCACCTCTCTGCTGCAGAGCTGAAGGAACGCCAGGATTTCCTCCTCGAGCACACTGTCAATGCACGCGCTCGCTCGACCACGCCGGAGATCTGGGAGCGCATGGGCGTGCGGGTGCAAGAGGTCGTGCCGTTCATCACAGAGGCGGCCGGCAAGATGAAGCAGAGCCCGTTCGCACAGTTCCAGAATGGTTTCTTCGCGAAGCTCGTGCCGAACGTGCGCAAGCTCGGGCTGCTCGACGCGAACGACGGCTACCTGCGCGAGCGCTGGGGAGAAGCGGGCCTTCTCGAGTATGAGTTCGCCGATGCGACGAGCGAGGACTACGCCACATACGACGCGGTAGCCGCCGACCGGGCCTCTGAGCCCGCGCCGGCCTGATCCATCGCTGCCGAGCGTCGACGCTGAGACGGGATACGACATGACTGGAACCCTTCGCGGAGCGGCCGCCATCGTCGGGGTTGCCGACGCCGCCTCGCCGACCGGCGAGCTCGACCGCTTCGGGCGCGACCTCGAGACTGCGATGGTGTTGGAGGCGCTTGACGATGCCGGGCTGACCCTGGCCGACGTGGACGGCGTCTGCCACTCGCAGTCGGCGATGGCCTTCGCCGAGTATCTCGGGGTCCACCCGCAGTACACGGACTCGACGAACACGGGAGGCTCGAGCTACGAGGTTCACGCCGAGCACGCGGCGGGTGCGATTGCGGCGGGGCTCGCGGATGTCGTCGTGGGCGTCTACGCCGCCACGCCACGGAGCGACCGCAAGCAGCGCAGGGGCGGGGGCCGCTTCACCCCGAACGGCCCAATGCCGGCGGCAGAGTGGGAGTGGCCGTACCGGCTCCGGATGCCGATGGGCCCGTACGCGCTGGCGGCGAGCCGGCACATGTACGAGTTCGGCACGACTCCCGAGCAGCTGGCCGAGATCGCCGTCTCGACGCGTAAGTGGGCTGTGCTCAACCCGCGGGCACGGTTCTCAGAGGAGATCACCGTCTCGGACGTGCTGGCCTCGCCGATGCAGGTCGCCCCGCTCCACCTGCTCGACTGTTGCCTTGTCACCGATGGGGCGGGTGCGTTCGTGATGACGAGCGCCGAGCGGGCGAAGACTTTGCGTAAGCCACCGGTTTATGTCCTCGGTGCTGCGACGTGTCATGACCACATGATCATCAGCCAGATGCCAGACTTGACGACGACGCCCGGGGCGATCTCGGGCCCGGCTGCCTTCTCGATGGCTGAGATCAAGCCGGACGACGTCGACATCCTGATGGGTTACGACAGCTTTACCATCACGGCCCTGTTGCACCTCGAGGATCTCGGCTTTTGTTCCAAGGGAGAAGGCGGTGCCTTCGTCGAGGACGGCCGTACTGCGCCCGGAGGGTCGCTCCCGATGAACACGAACGGTGGCGGCCTGTCTTACACACATCCTGGCGCGTACGGGATGTTCCTCATCGTCGAGGCCGTCCGCCAGTTGCGGGGCGAGTGCGGTCCCCGGCAGGTCGAGGGAGCCGAGGTGGCTGTCGCTCACGGATCGGGCATGGTGCTCTCCTGCATGTCAACGCTCGTCCTTGGAACCGAGGCGACGCTGTGAGCGAACGCAACGTCGGCCCGGCGTCACCCGAGAGCGGGCCTTTCTGGGAGGCGACCCGCGAGCGCCGTCTCGTGCTCCAGTGGTGCACGGCCTGCGAGGAGCCGATCCAGTACCCGAGATCTTTCTGCCCGAGATGCCAGGCATCCGGCTCCTCGCTCGAGTGGCGGGACGCGTCGGGCCTCGGGGTCGTTTACGCAATCGTGGTCGAGCACAAGCCCGAGGCGATGGGTGAAGAGTCGCCCTACGCGGTCGCCCTCGTTGACCTGGAAGAGGGTGTCCGGCTCATGACGAACATCGTCGGGCCCGACGCACTCTCGGCGACTATAAGTACTGGCGTCCGGGTCACATGGGAGCCACTGGAAGACGGAAGGAATCTGCCGTTGTTCGAGGTGAGCGCCGCGAAGCAGGTCTGACATAGGAGGGGGAGCATGGCAGTAGAGCTGGATCTCGGGCCGAAGGCTCGCGCGTTCCGCGACGAGTTGCGGGACTGGCTGGAGGCAAACCGACCAGGAGAGCTCGAAGGCGTCGAGTCCGAACGGGCGGCGTTCGGGGACGTCCCCGGTATCGCGGAATGGACCGAGAAGCTCTACAAGGCAGGGTATCTCTGCGTCGCGTGGCCAGAGGAGTACGGAGGCCGTGGGTTGACCGGGCTCGAGGTCGTCGTCATGAACGAGGAGTTCGGGCGGGCCGGCGTACCTCGCGTGACCCGTGGAATGGGGGAATGGCTTGTCGGGCCCTCGATCATCGTGTGGGGCACCGACGAGCAGAAGGCTCACTTCCTGCCCCGGATCATCGAGGGGAAGGACCGGTATTGCCAGGGTTTCTCGGAGCCTGACGCCGGATCGGACCTGGCGTCGTTGAAGACTCGTGCCATCGTCGACGGCGACGAGGTAGTCATCACCGGGCAGAAGGTGTGGACCTCGGGCGCGCTCCTTGCGAACATGATGTTCTGCCTCTGCCGTACCGACCCTGACGCCCCCAAACACCGGGGCATCTCCTACGTGCTCACGCCGATGAAGCGCGAGAACGGTGAGTCGAACGGCTTCGACCTACGGCCGATCAAGCAGCTGACCGGGAGCTCCTATTTCACCGAGACGTTCATCAACGAGGCTCGCGCCCCGTTGTTCAACGTGATCGGCGGGCTCAACAACGGCTGGCGTGTGACGATGACGACGCTCGGCAACGAGCGGGGCGGCAACGCCACCACCCAGCACGTCCAGTACACCAGGCAGTTCTGGGCGGCGGTCGAGTTGGCGCGCGAGCTCGGCCTCGACACCGACCCGCTCGTGCGCCAGCAGCTCGCGTGGGCGTACACGCACTGCGAGATCATGCGGTTCCAGGGTTTGCGCCTGCTCGCCGAAGTCATCGCGAAGAAGGAGCCCGGTCCCGCGTCCGCCCTCAACAAGATGTTCTGGTCCGAGTATGCGCAGCGGTTCGCCGAGAACATCACGAACTGGCGGGGAATGGCGTCGACCGTGCTGCCGTCCGATGGCACAGGCGACTACCCGCTCGACAAGTGGCAGCAGTCGTTCTTGTCGACCCGGTCGGTGACCATCTGGGGCGGGACTGCCCAGGTGCAGCGCAACATCGTGTCGGAGCGGGTGCTCGGAATGCCTAAGGAGCCCGGATCCGGTGACTGAGGCCGCCGTCTCGCCGTCGCCTGTCATGCAAGCAGCCGCCACCGGCATGACCGTCTCATTGCACGCGGCGGCTGAGCCCGACCGCCTGGCGGTCATCTCCGAAGACGGCTCGCTCTCTTTGACCTACGGGGAGCTGAACGCCCGAGGGAATCAGCTCGCGAGGGCGTTGCGGGCGCGGGGCGTTGCGGCCGGCGACGGCGTCGTCATCATGTGCTCCAACCGGCCCGAGTTTGCAGAGGTGTACGTCGCATGTCTGCGGTCTGGTCTGCGCTTGACGACGGTCAACTGGCACCTCACCGCTGATGAGGCGGCATACATCATCGCTGACTGCGAGGCGAAGGTGTTCGTTGTAGACGCCCGTTTCGGGGCGGTGGCGGAGGGTGCTGTCAGCGCAGTTGGGGAGGGAAGCGCCAGGTTGGCGATCGGCGGTGAGATCGGCGGTTTCGAGGACTACGAGGCCGCGCTCGAAGGCCTCGACGACTCGGACTTAGAGGACCCGCTCCTCGGCGTGACGATGCTGTACACCTCGGGCACCACCGGGCGCCCGAAGGGCGTCTACCGCAAGGACCGAGCCGCGACCTCTCCGGCGGTGCTTGGCCTGTTCGCTCCTCAGCCTGGAGACGTCCACCTCTGCACTGGTCCGCTCTACCACGCAGCGCCCTTGGCCTTCTCGCTCGGGATCCCGCTCGCGCTCGGTGCGACCGTGGTGCTCATAGAGAGTTGGGATGCGCAGGAGACCCTCGCGCTGATCGAGCGTCACGGCGTGACGCATGTGCACATGGTCCCGACGATGTTCCACCGTTTGCTGTCCCTACCCGAGGGTGTGCGCGAGGGGTACGACGTGACGTCGTTGCGTTTCGTCGTGCATGGGGCGGCGCCTTGTCCCGTGCACGTGAAGCAAAGGCTCATCGACTGGCTCGGTCCGATCGTGGTCGAGTACTACGCAGCGACCGAAGGCACGGCTACTTGGGTCGACTCGGCGCAGTGGCTCTCCAGGCCAGGCACGGTGGGGAAGGTGGTGCCGCCGGACCTCGTCAAGATCGTCGACCCCTTTGGCGAGGCTTTGGGGGCGGGGGAGGTGGGCCTCGTGGCTATAAAGGCGCCGGACGCCGGGAGGTTCGAGTACTTCAAGGACGCCGAGAAGACGGCTTCGACGTACCTGGGCGACTATTTCGCTCTCGGCGACGTCGGCTATCTCGACGAGGACGGCTATCTCTATTTGACCGATCGGTCGGCCAACCTGATCATCTCGGGCGGGGTGAACATCTATCCCGCTGAGGTCGATGCGGTGCTGCTGGAGCATCCTTCAGTCGGGGATGCGGCGACGATCGGGGTTCCTGACGACGAGTGGGGCGAGACCGTGCTTGCCGTCGTCGAGCCGGCGGCGGGCGTGGTCGGCGACGACGCATTGGCTGGCGAGCTCATCGAGTTCTGCCGGGAGCGTCTCGCGCGGTTCAAGTGCCCGCGCAACGTGGAGTTCCTCGAGGAGCTGCCCCGACAGGACAACGGCAAGATATACAAGCGATTGCTGCGGGACCGGTACCGGGCTCGGGTCGAGGGGCCTGCGTCCTCGTAGCGTTATTTGGCCTCGGCGCCCGGTGAGGGCGCTCTAAGGAGGGAGTCACGATGGCTGGACGGATCTGTGAAGGGCGCGTGGCGATCGTCACCGGCGCAGGCAGGGGGATCGGCCGAGCCGAGGCGATCGAGCTGGCCCGCCAGGGTGCGAAGGTGATCGTCAACGACCTCGGCGCTGAAGTCGATGGGTCGGGGGGATCGGCCGGGCCTGCCGGCGAGGTCGTGGAGGAGATCCGCGGTCTCGGCGGCGAGGCGGTGGCCAACGGCGAGGACGTGTCGGACTGGGAGGGCGCCCAGCGTCTCGTCAATACCGCCGTTGAGACCTTCGGGCGGCTCGACGTGCTCGTGAACAACGCCGGGATCCTCAGGGACCGGATGCTCGTCAACATGACCGACGTGGAGTGGGACGCCGTCATCAGGGTGCACCTGCGGGGGACGTTCGCGCCGACAAAGTGGGCGGCGACGTACTGGCGCGAGCTCGTCAAGGCAGGTGAGTCGGTCGACGCCCGGGTCATCAACACGACGTCGTCGTCGGGTATCTACGGGAATCCCGGCCAAGCGAACTACGGCGCTGCCAAGGCCGGGATCGCCGCCTTCACTGTCATCACCGCGATGGAGCTTTCGCGCTACGGCATCTCGGTCAACGCGATCGCGCCCGGGGCGTTGACCCGGATGACCGAGGGTCTTGGTGCGATTCGGGCCGCCCGAGCTGGTGAGTCGGCAGATCTGCCGGCTGCTCGGTCGGCTGCCGAGGTCGCTCGCTCGCCCGAGAACGTTGCACCTCTCGTGGCCTGGCTGGCGAGCAGCGAGTCGGCGGGGATCACGGGCCGCGTCTTCAACATCGGCGGCGGCCGTTTGTCCGTAGCGGAAGGCTGGGTGGCCGGCCCGGGCATCGAGCGGGAGGGGTTGTTCGAGACCGAGGAGCTCGGTGCGATCGTGCCGGGTCTCGTCGCCTCGGCAGCCGCCAACGCTGACATGCGAGGCCGGCGGCCGAGCTGACAACTTGCAACAGGACACCCCGTAGCCTCGTCCGACTATGGCGAGACGGCTCGATTCGCTCGATCGGCGAATCATCGCGCTTGCAGTCCCTGCGCTCGGCGCGCTCATCGTCGAGCCGCTCTACAACCTGACCGACTCGGCGATCGTCGGTCACCTCGGGAAGGTGCCCCTAGGTGGCCTCGCGATCGCGAGCGCGGGGTTGAACGTGTTGGCGTGGACGGCTGCGTTTCTCGAGATGGCGACTGTATCGGTCGTTGCCTTCCGCAGGTCCGCCGGCGACGAGGCCGGAGCCGGTCGGGCAGTCGGTGCGGCGTACCTATTGTCCGGCTTCATCGGCCTTGTCACGACAGGACTGATCGAGCTGATCGCTCCGCTCATGGCCGAAGTGCTCGGCGGCCATGCCCATGGGGGCGTGGACGTCAACGCCGTCGAGTACCTGCGGATCGCTGCGGTCGGCATGCCGGCGCTCTTCGTCGCGCTCGCGGGCAACGGCCACCTGACCGGCCTCGCGAACACGAGGCGACCGCTCGTGATCGCGCTCGCCTCCAACGTCGTGAACGTCGTGCTCGAGGTCACCCTCGTCTACGGGTTCCATCTCGGTATCGCCGGGTCCGCCTGGGGGACGGTGATGGCGCAGGTCGTCGGGGCGGGTCTGTTCATCGCGGCGTCTCGACGCGCGCCGGTGCTCCCGCGGCGTCCGACATCGTTGGAAGTGGGCGAGCTCGTTCGTGATGCGGTGCCGCTCACGATCCGCACGATCGCGCTCGGCTCGGCGCTTCTCGCGACGACGGCGATTGCTGCGCGCCTCGGGACGACGGAGCTGGGTGGTCATCAGATCGCCATGCAGATTTGGGGAATGCTCGCCCTCACCCTCGATTCCCTCGCGGTGCCCGCGCAGGTCTACGTGAGTGGCGCTCTCGGCGTGAAAGATCTCGATGCCGCCCGTGACATCGGCAAACGGACGCTGCGCATGGGGCTCGGCGTCGGCGTCGCCGTCGGGGCGCTCACGATGGCACTCTCGGGCGTGCTGCCGAGCGTCTTCTCGCCTAATGCCGCTGTGCAACATCAGGCGATGCTCGCGCTGCTTGTCTGCGGGCTCCAGCAACCGGTGGCGGCCGGCGCATTCGTGCTGGACGGCCTCATTCTCGGTGCGTCGGAGTACGCCACGATGCGCCGGGCGATGCTGCTCGCACTGCTCGCTTTCGCGCCACTTGCCGGACTCACCCTCGCCGATCACGGGATAGGGATCCTTGGGGTCTGGTTCGCCATGCTGTGCTGGCTGGGCGCCCGGACTGTGCTACTCGGGCGCAAGTGGCGCAAGATCGTCGCGAGGCCCGTCGTCGCGCTTCGGTAGCGTCAGCGCTATGGCTGACGACGAACACTCTGAGGACGCGGCGGAAAAGCGATCGGGGCCGTCAAAAGCCGAGCGCTCTCGCTCATTCGGCGCGATAGCCGTGGATTACGATCGCTGGCGGCCGGGCCCGGTGCCGGAGGTACTCGACTGGCTGCTGCCCCAAGCGCCAAAGTTGGCGGTAGATCTCGGAGCCGGAACGGGTGCGATGACCAAGCTCCTGGTTGAGCGCGTGGCTACCGTCGTGGCCGTCGAGCCCGACGAGAGGATGCGGGCTGTCCTTGCCGAGCGGGTGCCGGGCGCGCAGGTGGTCGACGGGAGAGGTGAGTCGATCCCCCTCGACGACGACGCTGCCGACGCGGTCGTGGCGTCCTCGTCTTGGCATTGGATGGACCTCGTCGCCACCGTCCCGGAAGTTGCCCGCGTGCTCAGGCCGGGCGGCGTGCTCGGCGCGATCTGGGCGGGGCCCGACTGGACGAGCGACTGGTTCCAGCAACTGAAGCCCGCCGCAATGCTGGAGCGGCTGACCTCCGTCGGGGTGGTGGGTGAAGAGGCCGCCGCAGCCGTCTCGGATGCGGCGGCCGAGGCACGAGGGGAGCGCCCGGCTGATCCCTTGCGCCGCCAAGAGCTGATCCTTCCCGAAGGGTCGCCCTTCAGCGAGCCGGAGCAGACAGAGATCCGCTGGGTGCTCCCGATGACGCCGGAGGATCTGGTCGGGATGATCGGCACTTACAGCGGCGTGATCCTTGTTGAGCCGGACCAACGCGATGCTCTCTTGGACCTCGCGAGGGCTTACTTGCGTGACGAGGTCGGGCTCGCCGACGGCGTCGCGACCGACGTCCCCTACCGCGCTATCTGCTGGCGAGCCGTAAATCAGCCGTCTAGACGTCCTGGGTGACGCTTCGCCGTGCGGCGAACGCCAACATGCCGGCGAGCCAACACACAATGACGAGGGCGGAGACCCAGGAGGCTTCCTGCACCAAGCCTGTCGCACCGCCGAGGCTTCGACCAGATCAGATCGAATGGAAGTCCGGGCGGCCGTTCCTCCAGACTACGAGGAACACGCGGCCCACGATGTCCGATCGCGGCACGAGGCCCCAGACCCGGCTGTCGCACGAGACCGACCGGTTGTCGCCCATCATGAAGTACTCCCCGGCGGGGATCGTCTGTTTGGGAATCGGCGCGCCGAGGCCCGTGCCCTTCGGCAGGTACGGCTCAGGGAGTGGCTGCCCGTCGATGTAGACGGTGTTCACGTTGGCGCCTGTACCAGACCAGATCGTGTCGCCAGGGAGGCCGACCACGCGCTTCACCAGGTCGCTCTCCTCGGTACCGCCGCAATCCTGTGGTTGATAGCCCGGTGGTGTCTTGAAGACGACGATGGCGCCTTCGGTCACCGAGTACCCGATCTTCTGAACAAGGATGCGGTCGCCAGGCAGCAAAGTGGGGATCATCGAGCCGCTCGGCACGTAGAAGGTTTGGACTACGAAGACGCGGAGACCGATCGCAACGAGCATCGAGACGACGATGATGGCGATCCACGGAAGGATGCGGTGCGGCTGGCGCGCGGGCGCGGCGATGATCGAGTCGTCGTCTTGCATGAGCGCCAGACAGTATCTGGCCTAGGCGGTCTCCGTCCGGCGGGTCCGAGCACGTAGGTGCCCGCCGGACAGCCGAACACGGTCGAAGGCGATCGTTTATCGTGACCGCGATGGTGACGGGCCGTTCCTATAAGGAAACCATGGAGCAGGCATTGGCGCGAGGCGCCCGGCGGGGGTTGAGCGCTCTCGAGCGCTCGCTCTCCAAGGTGCTGGAGCCGCTGACGCCCGGACGCGAGACCCCCGAACCCAGTCGTGCGCACGGTGTCGAGGTCCCTGCTTTCGACTCGACGCGTCCCATCTATCTGCATGGGTACGGCGACGAGCGGCCGCGCGTCCCCTGGCCCGCTTTCCCGCCGACGGGCTACCTCGGTCAGCTCCATCCCGAATTCCAGCTCAGACTCGCCGCAGAGCGCGCGTTCGTCGACCTCGAAGACTGCGACTTCTACCACTCGGCGCAGCTTCCCTCGGGCGAGGTGATCGACGGAGCGTGGGATCTGAGGGGCGGTGAGGAGGCTTACTTAGGCGGCGTCGGCATCGAAGGGCGACGGGTGCTCGAGCTCGGTCCAGCCTCGGGCTACCTGACGTTTCATATGGAGTCGCGAGGCGCAGATGTCGTCGGCTTTGACGTCGGGTGGGATCGGTCGATCGATTTGTTGCCCCGGCCGGGTTTTGAGCTCGGTTGGGCGCGTATGGACGCGATGCGCTTCATCGGCGCCGTGCAGAACTCATGGTGGTACCTGCATCGCGAGTTCGAGTCGAGTGCCCGAGTCGCTTACGGCAACATTTACGAGCTGCCCGTTGACCTCGGCGAGTTCGACGTAGCGCTCTTCGGCGCGATCCTGCTTCACCTGAAGGACCCCTTCACGGCCTTGTCGCAAGCGGCGGCACACGTGACCGATCAGATTATTGTCACCGACCTCCTACAGGACCCCGAGCTCGATCAGTCGGAGAATCTCATGCGGTTTGCGCCGCAAGCGGTCGAGTACGCCACCAACTGGTGGTCAATGACCCCTGGTGCGGTCGTCCACATGCTCGAACGCCTCGGCTTCGGCGCCACCGAGGTTAGCTTCCATGCCCAGCGGCACCGTCTCGCCCACGACCTGTCGAAGCCGGCGACCGAGATGTCGATGTTCACAGTGGTGGCGTCACGCGGCTGATTTGCGACCTCCGGTAGTCCGAGTCGCGTGCCCAGGTCGATGGCTTACAGCTATCCACGATGTCGCGCGACATCATACGAAATGAGTGGGCGAGGGGGGACTTGAACCCCCACGTCCTTGCGGACACAGGAACCTGAATCCTGCGCGTCTGCCAATTCCGCCACTCGCCCGTGGCGCTCAGACGATACTCCGCCGCAGACGCCTAAGCGTCCGTGCCAGGTCACCGCTGGTCAGGCGGCTCCGCTGCCATCGGCCGCGGACAACCTGCCAGTAGTCTCATGCCCAGCATGGGACTCGGGCAGTTCGAGCGCCGATTGGAGCGCATGGTCGAAGGCGCCTTCGCCAAGGCGTTCAGGGGCCAGTTACAACCTGTTGAGCTTGGTCGTCGCCTCACGAGGGAAATGGATCTCCACCGAAACGTGGGAGTCCGCGGAGTCAACGCGCCCAACCACTTCGATATCTTCTTGGCGACACCGGACTACGAGCGCTTCGAGACCTTCGGCGATGTGCTCAATCGCGAGCTCGTGGAAGCGGTGCGGGAGCATGCGAGTGGTGAGCACTACTTGTTTCTCGGGCCGATCGAGATCGTCATCCGTGAGGACCCGGAGATGGGCGCGAGCACATTCGCGATCGAGTCCGAGATTTCCGAGGGCGTTGGTGGCCCGTCCGACTGGCTCGTCCTCCCGGACGGACGCCGTATCGGGATCGCGGACGAGGTCGTCACTATCGGAAGGCTGCCGGAATGTGCGATCGTACTGGATGACCCCAACGTTTCCCGGAGGCACGCTCAGCTCCGCCGGGAGGGGGACTCTGTACTGCTCGTTGACCTCGGGTCCACTAACGGGACGAAAGTCAACGGCGTGGTCGTTCGAGAGCGACGCTTGACCCCGGGCGACACGGTCACGGTCGGCACGACGACGATGAGGTTCGAGCCCGCCTGATCGGGCTATCGCGATATGCCACACGCGCTCTTGCACTTACTTCGATACTTCCTTCTCGGTCTCGTTTGGCTGTTCTTCATCTACGCGATCCGAATGGTCTACGTGGAGATGCGGCGTTCGAAGGTAGAGCGCGCGCAGGCGCCCACCGCTGGACCACCTGGGAGCGACCGCGTGGTCTCCCTGAAGCTCAAAGTGGTCGATCCACCTCAGCGCCGGGGCCGCGTCTTCGAGCTCGGCGAGGAAGTGACTCTCGGGCGCTCACCAGGTTGTGCCGTACCCCTCGAGGATGACACCTTCACCTCCTCGGTCCATGCGCGTGTCTTTCACCGGAGCGGTGAGTTCTGGTTGGAGGACCTCGGGTCGACCAACGGCACCTTCCTGAACGACGAGCGATTGAACGACGGACCTGTGCGGCTTCAGCGTGGTGACCGCATGAAGGTAGGGAGCACGACGCTCGAGGTATCTCGATGACTGCGATCAGGGCGGCAGCCGAGACCCACACAGGCTACGTGCGGTCGAACAACGAGGACTTGGCGGTGATTAGCAGCGATCTCGCCGCGATAGCCGACGGCATGGGTGGCCACCTAGGTGGCGAGGTGGCGGCTCGTACCGCAATCGAGGAGCTCGTCGAGGCATTTCAGCGGGATCGGACCGCTTCTGGACTTGTAGCCGCAGTACGGCGGGCGAACCGGGCGATCTGGCGTAAGAGCAGGGTCGACCGGAAACTGCACGGCATGGGCACGACGCTGACGGCAGCCGCACTGGTCCGGGGCGAGGGCGACGCAGAAGGGGCGACCACCCATCTCGCGCTCGTCAACGTCGGCGACTCACGCGCTTACCGACTGGACCGGGGAAGGGGCGACACGCCGATTCTCACCCGGTTGACAGTGGACCACTCCCTCGTTGAGGAGATGGTCCGCCAAGGAGAGCTCACTCCCGACGAAGCAGCTGTCCACCCGCACAGGCACGTGTTGACGAGAGCGCTAGGGATTGATCCTGAAGTCGACACGGACGTGTGGGATCTCCAGGCGCTGCCTGGCACGAGATTGCTGCTCTGCAGCGACGGCATGACCGACGATGTGCCTGAGGACGAGATCGCCCGCGTGCTCGCTGCCTCGGACGACCCCCATGACGCCGCCCGTGAGCTCGTCAACCGAGCCCTTGGTCACGGCGGTTTGGACAACGTCACCGTCGTCGTCATCGACGTCCTCGAAGAGCTAGCGCCCGGCGAGGAACAAGGCCTCGAGATGGTGCCACCGAGGCCGCCGATGCCTGATATGGCCGGCGGCGATTACGGCGCCGACGTGACCCAAGCCCTGCCGGTGACCAGGTCGCGGAGGCGGCGCGGAGGCGGGGGCGCGTCGGCTGCCGCCGCCGGGGCTGCCGCCGCCGCCGGGGCTGCCTCAGGAGCTGCGGCAGGAGTTGGAGCCGCAGGGGCCGGCGCAGGCGCGGGCACCTCAAAAGGCGCAGACGCTGTTGAGGTCAGGGAATTAGCGGATCCGCCGACGAGCGAGGTGCCCGCGCCGGCGGATCCGCCGACGAGCGAGGTGCCCGCATCCGGCGCGCCGCCTCGAAGCGAGCTTTACGACGGTCGCACCGACGATTCCGATCCCACGATGCTGGCGCCGGAAACCCCGATCGAACCCATGCTGGAAAGCGGGTCGGTCGAGGGAGAGACGGAGGACGTTGCGGAATCGGCGACCGTTGGTGGTCGCCGTCTCGGAAGAAGTATGACCGTTCGGGCGGAAGTCGGCGGGTCTATAGACGGCGCGTTCAGATCCGGTTCGGCCGACGCTGTGACCGCATCCCACGCAAGGTCCACGATCCTCGTCCCTACCAAGGCCTTGTCGAAGCAGTACAGGGATCGGATCGTGACGTTCCGAGTGTTTCTCTTCCTGATCCTCCTCGCCGCGTTGGGCGCTGGCGTAATCGGCGTTGTGACGGTGTTCCAGCGTTCTTCGTTCTACGTCGGATTGCACGGCGACGATGTGAGCATCTACCAAGGTCGGCCCGGTGGCCTGCTCTGGTTCAAGCCGCAATTGCTACAGACCAGCACCGTCACGACCAAGAACCTCCTACCGAACGCAGTCACCGAGGTGAAGCGCGGGGTCTCGGTGTCGTCATACTCAGCGGCCAAGCAAGAGGTGAGCGACTTGCTCACATTAGCGAACGAGCTCGGCATGGGCCCCAGCGGCTCGACCACCACGACCACCGTTGCGCTCAGTTCGCTCGCTGGTCCATCCACCACTCAACCTGCGTTCGTGACGTCCTCGAGCGCCCCTCCACCTACTACGCCGACGACGCGTCCCCCGACGACAACCTCAACGGCTGCGACGACGTCGACTGTCGCCGCGACCACGACAACGGGCGTGACACCTACTACGTCGAAGAAACCGAAGAAGTAGCCAATCCATGAGAGTCGAGGTGGTCGGTTCATGAACCCGAGGATCAGGTGGGTAGGCGTTGTTCTTGTGTTCTGCTTCGGCCTGCTGTTCTTGCAGCTCAACAACATTCAGATTCGTCAGGCAAGCGCGCTCTCGAAGAGCAGCCTCGGGACGAAGACCGGCACCGCGACTATTTACCTTTCGAGGGGGGCGATCGTCAGCGCGGACGACAAGATCCTCGCTTACTCAACCAAGGTGAAGGGAGGATATTTGCGGGTCTACCCCGCGGCGACCGCTACCGACTTCGGGCAGATCACGGGATTCTTCGACGTCGTATCCGACAACATCACACTGGGTATCGAGGCCGAGTACAACCAGTATCTGAGTCAGCACGAGTCCTCGGGCCTGCTTGCGCAACATGAGGCGACCGACGACGTGATGTTGACGATTCCCTCGACGCTGCAGGCAGACGCGGCGTCGATCGTCGGGAACCGGGCGGGCGCCGAGATCGTTGCCCTCAATCCCCAAAACGGCGATGTGCTCGCAATGTACGGCTACCCGAGCTACAACCCGAACACGCTCTCGTCGTTCAACTCGGGCTCCGTGTTGAAGGCATACAACGCGCTCGCCAAGCAGAACCCGGAGCCGTTCCTCAACCTGGCGAGCGCTGTCCCGCATCAACCGGGGTCGACCTTCAAGACGATCGACACGGCCGCGATTTATGACCACGATCCATCCCTCGCCTCGAAGTCCTGGCCGTTCAACATTAAGATCAGCATCAAGGGCGCAGCGGCGCCCTTCCAGAATTATGGCAAGACGAACTGTGGCGGACCGCTCGCGGAGATCCTGGCGCAGTCATGCGACACGGCATACGCCGAGGTCGGGCTGGCGCTCGGCGCACCCACCGTGGTCGGAGAGGCAGAGTCGTTCGGCTGGTGCGAAGGCGTTGCCGGCGTGTGCCGAGGAGGAGGGCGGAGGCCACCGCTCGACTTGCCGCCGAGTGAGGTCGCGGGGGCGACGATCGCACCGGAGAGCCAACTTGCAGCGACTCCGCCTTACCTCGCGTACTCAGCGATCGGTCAGTTCAACGACTCGGCGTCGGCACTCTCTATGGCGCTCGTCGCGGCGGGGCTCGCCGACAACGGCAAGATCATGGAGCCGCACATCATGAGCCGGATCATCGACAGTGACGGCAACGTCATCAAGACCTATAAGCCGCACGTGTGGAAGCAAGCGACCTCCGCCGCGACGGCAGAGAAAGTGCGGGCGCTCATGCTCGGGGTGACCAGCACCGCTGCAAAGGGAACTGCGGCTGGCGTCTTCACGAACCTACAGACCGAAGGCATCGAAATCGCCGCCAAGACCGGCACCGCCGAGGTGTTCCCGCTCGCATCGGGTAACTGTTCCACCTATGACTGGCTGATAGCGATAGCACCGGCGGGTGCCGGTCAGACGCCGAAGGCGGTTGTGGCCGCCGAGGTACCGTCACCCGAGGGCTCCGCGACATGCGCAGAGGGAACCGGCGCCACCGTCGCTGGTCCGCTCGTCGACCAGATGCTGACGGACGTGTTGGAGTCTGGGCAGTGATCGATCCGAATAGGCTCACGGCCACATGACTTCGACCCCCCCGTCGAACACGGGAGACGACCGCGCCCGGATTTACAACGGACGCTACGAGCTGATCCGCCAGATTGCCCGCGGTGGCACCGCGCAGGTGTACCTCGCGCGGGACCTGTTGCTCGACCGGCCTGTAGCGCTGAAGGTCCTGTTCCCCGAGCTCTCGAGCGACCCGTCGTTCGTGGAGCGCTTCCGCCGTGAGGCCCAAGCAGCAGCCAACCTGTCGCATCCGAACATCGTCCCGGTCTTCGACTGGGGCGAGAGCGAACGCACCTACTTCATCGTCATGGAGTACGTGGATGGCGAACCGCTGTCCTCGATCATCCGCAGCCAAGCGCCGCTCCCAGCCGCAAGAGCGGCCGGGATCGCGGCAGACATCGCGAAGGCACTCAGCTACGCCCATCGTCACGGTGTCGTCCACCGGGACGTCAAGCCGGGCAACGTCATGCTCACGCGAGACGGTCAAGTGAAAGTTGGCGACTTCGGCATCGCTCGAGCGGTCGGTTCGGACGACAGCGTGACTCAGACCGGTCTCGTCATGGGCACCGCCACATACTTCTCGCCCGAGCAGGCCCAGGGCCTGGGTGTCGACGGTCGCAGTGACGTCTACGCGCTAGGCGTCGTGCTCTACGAGATGGTCACGGGCCGGCCGCCATTTTCTGCCGACACGCCGGTGGCCATTGCCTACAAGCACGTCTCCGAGGCGCCCGTACCGCCGAGCGAGATCGAGCCACGAGTGCCGGAGGCTCTCGAAGCGATCATCCTCCGCGCCATGGCCAAGCAACCGGGAGACCGCTACCCGACGTCAGAGGACCTCTACGCCGACTTGCAGCGGTATTCGCAAGGTGCGCCCGTGCTCGCGATGGGCGCAGGTCTTGGAGCGACCGAGGCGGTTGGGCTGACTCAGGCGGTCGTGCCTGCGACCACGGCCCTTCTGATCGGAGCAGGCGGCGCGGCGGCCGCCACGGTGGCTCAGCCCAAGACCGAGCTCGTCAGTCCCGGCGGTGGGCAGCCCCAACTTCCGAAACGCCGCTGGGTCGCCTGGACCCTCATCGGCCTCCTCCTTCTCGCGGCCCTCATACTGCTCGTCTACGGCGGAGGCCGGGCTCTCGGTTACTTCGGCTCGGACACCTTTATCCACATGCCTGACGTGGAACATAAAACCTTGGCCGCTGCCAAGAGCGAGCTCGTGAAAGACGGCCTCGTGGTGAAACAGACCGGCGTGCACAGTGCGTCGGCTGCAGCGGACACGGTGACCCATCAGAACCCTGCGGCCGACTCGACTGTGCGCAAGGGCCAGACCGTCCACATCACCTACTCGCTTGGCGCCACCAAGAAGGCCGTCCCAGGTGTCTTCGGTTATCCGTACCTCAAGGCCTACAACCTCCTCAAGGCGGACGGCTTCGATCCCAAGCTGGTCCCCGAGACCCCCTCCAGTCCCGGCGAGACGCAGGGAGTCGTCACGAAGACCAGCCCGCCCGCGAGCACTGTGATCGACCTCGGCACGTCGGTCCTCATCTACTACGTCCACGGCAATCTCCTCGTCAAGGTACCTTCGGTCGTCAACGACACGCCTGTACAGGCCGGGACCGTGATTCGCAACGCCCTACTCACGGTGTCGGGCCAGACGTTCGCTCCTTCGCCGACAGTGAAGAAGGGCGAGGTCTCTGGGACCAACCCAGCCGTCGGCACGGTTGAGACTGAGGGAACTGGAGTCGAGATCATCGTCTCGAGCGGTCCGCCTGCCTACGTCCCGGCCGTGACTGACCTCGTGGCGAGCGAGGCTGAGGCCAAGATCCACGCTGCAGGCCTGCACTACTCGATCGTGTACGTCACGAACCCGGCCTTCAGGGCCGGCTACGTTTCGAGCCAGAGTCCTCCAGCTGGCCAGCAGGTGACCCAGGGCTCGTTCGTGACGATCGACGTTGTCCAGGGCACGGCGCCCACCACATCAACGACGACCCCCACGACGCTGCCGGTAGGCACAACGAGCACCACCGTCCCCGCCCACACTCGGCGGCGGCACCCGCACTGATAGACAGCACCGAGGGCGCCGCGTCAGGTCGCGGTTGCCCCCACCAAGGACAAGAAGTTCGCCAGCAATTGCTTGCCGGCTTCTCCCGTGAGGATGGACTCAGGGTGGAACTGCACGCCCTCGATCGGCAAGTTCGTGTGGCGCAGCCCCATGATCAGCCCGTCTCGCGTCCGGGCCGACACGGTGAGCACGTCGGGCACCGTTTCCGGGTCGACTACGAGGGAGTGGTAGCGGGTCGCCTCGAGCGGGTTCGGTAGCCCAGCGAAGACGCCCTCGCCGTCGTGCTCGACGAACGAAGCCTTGCCGTGCACGATCTCGCTCGCGCGCACGATCTCGCCGCCGTACAGCTCGCCGATGCACTGGTGCCCGAGACAGACGCCGAGCACCGGGATGCCCGCCTCGCCAAAGGCTTGGATGGCGTCCTTGCTGATGCCGGCGTCGACCGGGCGACCAGGGCCCGGGGAGATGACAACGGCCTCCGGTTCGAGGGCACGGAGGGTAGGGAGGGTGGCGGCGTCGTTTCTTAGGACAGTCGGCTCCGCGCCGAGTTCCCCCAGGTATTGCACCAGGTTGTAGACAAAACTGTCGTAGTTGTCGATGACGACGACCCGGGCTCCCATCGCTCAACGGTACCTGCGGTTACGGTGCCCGGCTGCCGTGAGTATCCTGCGGGCGTGGCACGCGGCAAGACAGGCTCAGGAAGCGGTGGCAGAGTGACACCGTCTCAGAAGCAGGTCGCTCAGCAAAGTGGCAGATACACGCCACCGATCCCCCGCACCCAGCGTCACAGCCCGGAGTGGTTCCCCTACGTCCTTATCGGTCTCATGGTGCTCGGGCTGCTCACGATCATCGCCAACTACGTGCACGTCCTACCGGGCGGCACGCAGAACTGGTACCTCCTCGGTGGCATCGCGGCGATCATCGGTGGCCTCATCATGGCCACCTACTACCACTGAGTTCCTGACGCGCAACGGCCGGCGCCCTGTGGAAAGCCGGCCGTTGTTCATCGCTGAGCTGATGGGCGGCTAAGGGCTCAGCCGAGCCGCTCGATGATGGTGGCGTTCGCGAGCCCACCGCCTTCGCACATGGTCTGGAGGCCGTAGCGGCCGCCCGTGCGCTCGAGCTCGTTCAAAAGCGTGGCCATGAGCTTGGCCCCAGAAGCGCCGAGCGGGTGGCCGAGAGCGATGGCGCCGCCGTTGACGTTGACGCGGGCTGGGTCGAGGCCGAGCGTGCGGATAACCGCAAGAACCTGGGCCGCGAAGGCCTCGTTTAACTCGATCAGCTCAATCTCGTCCAACTTGAGGCCAGCGCGTTGCAGTGCCTTGGGAATCGCGGTGACGGGGCCGATTCCCATCTCCTCGGGCGGGCAGCCGGTGACGGCGTAGGAGACAAGGCGAGCAAGCGGACGGATTCCCAGTTCCTTGGCGCGGCCGGCTTCCATGAGGACGGTGGCAGCAGCCCCGTCCGAAGTTTGCGAGGAGTTGCCGGCGGTGACGGTGCCCTGCGCGTGGAAGGCGGGCTTGAGCTTGGCGAGGGCTTCGACGGAGGTGTCGGCGCGGGGGCCTTCGTCGGCGGCGAATATCTTCTCGGAGATTAAGGGCTTGCCGGCCTTCTTTCCGGGGATTGCCGTGGTCACGGGAACGGGAATCAGCTCGTCTGCAAAGCGGCCCGCGGCTTGCGCTGCGAGGGCTTTTTGGTGGCTCTCATGGGCGAAGGCGTCCTGGTCTTCGCGGGATACCTGGTAGTGGCGGGCGACGCGTTCGGCCGTGAGGCCCATGGTCAGCAGGGAGGCGGGGTAATGCTCGGCCATCCAGGGATTGGGGCTGGGTTTCAGGCCGCCAAGCGGGAGCAGGCTCATGGATTCGACGCCGCCGGCGATGACCACGCGGTCGCTGCCGGATCGGATGCGCTGATCGGCGATGGCAATGGCTTCAAGGCCCGAGGAACAGAGGCGGTTGACGGTGGCGCCGGGAATTTCAACCGGCAGGCCTGCGCGCAGGATGGCCCAGCGGGCGATATCCCATCCCTGCTCGCCCTCGGGCTGGGCGCAGCCGAGGATTACGTCGTCGATTTCAGTTCTACTTAAGCCTTGAACCTTGTCCAAAGCCCCGCCCACGGCGAGTGCGGCGAGATCGTCGGGGCGGGTGTTCGAAAGGGCGCCCTTGGGGGCGCGGCCCACTGGAGTTCGAACGGCGCTGACGAGAACGGCTTCCGGCATGGGTAGTGCTCCAACGCGATTTTATGGGGTGTGAATCCCACCGTTGCCGCGAAAGCACGGCAAGGATGGGCCACCCAGTTTCGTGTGTCAGTCCTTCATTACGAGCACAATCCACGAGCTGCGCAGGTAATAGCGGTAGACGATTTTGTGATCGACGAGTGTATCGGCAAGGGCGTCATGGTCAAGGCGCGGGGGGCGGTGCAGCATATCGGCCTGCGCCTCGTGGACCTGGTCGGGCGATGCGGGGTCGATGCCCCAGTTGAAGCCGAGAACGCCCGTGGGATCGTGGGCCTGCAACCGCTCTGTTTCGGGCGCAGAGGCGAGCGTGAATGGTTGACTGGAGTTGTCGGTAAAGAAGACCAGCAGCGAGACGGTTCCCTCTGAGGTGCAGAGGACGGCCCAGTCGGAGGAGCCGCTGCCCTCAAAGCTGGCGTGGATCACGTTTTCAGGGCGGTGAGCTTCGTAGGTTTGTGGAATGACACATCCGCGCTGATCGAGCTGATCCCTGATTCCATCTGGCAGTTCGGGAAAAGAGCTGACGGGAAGATGGTGGATGACGTAGGGAGACAGGCGGCCGTCAACGAGGATCTGGCCGGAAGAGGTGAGCTCGGCGGGAATGGGCACAGGCGCAGGCACAGGCGCAGGTACGGACGCAGGTACGGACGCAGGCACGGGTGGTGGCGCGGGATTCTGCCCATGCACCGGAAAGGATCCCAGGGCGAGAGATGCTGCGGTATAGAGAATCAGCGTTGCTGTTTTCATTGTCAGTTCCGCAAGGGCTTGCCGGTTTTGAGGGTGAAGGCGATGCGCTCTTGCGTCTTGCGTTCGCCGCAAAGGGAGAGAAAAGCCTCGCGCTCGAGGTCGAGCAGATACTGCTCGC
>PLDN01000174.1 GCA_003136185.1 Acidimicrobiaceae bacterium
ACACGATCGGGCCGGGCCATGAGGAGGCACGACGGAGAGCCTGTTCGACCTGGCTCAAGTCGTGCCCGTCGAGCGGGCCGGTGTAGCGGACACCGAGAGCTTCGAAGAACACGTGCGGCTCCCGTCCGAGCCTCGAGATCGTCGGGGCATAGCTGCGGCCGTTGTCGTTCAAGACGATGACGACGCGCGACGCCGAGTGCCCGAGGTTGTTGAGCGCCTCGTAAGCCATCCCACCGGTGAGCGCGCCGTCGCCTACTACCGCGACGACGTGCCCATCAGCATCCTCGTCCGCGCCGGTCTGGGCGCGACCGGCCGCGACCCCATGGGCCCACGACAGTGCTGTCGAGGCGTGCGAATTCTCGATCACGTCATGAGCTGACTCGGCCCGGTTCGGGTACCCCGACAGCCCGCCGGCTTGGCGCAGCTCGGAGAACTCACTCGCTCGGCCCGTCAGCAACTTGTGAACATAGGCCTGGTGGCCGGTGTCGAACAGCAACACGTCAGAGGGCGAGTCGAAGACCCGGTGGAGCGCGATCGTGAGCTCGACCGCACCGAGGTTCGACCCGAGGTGGCCGCCGGTGACCGAGACGGCCTCGACGATGAACAAGCGGATCTCGGCCGCGAGCTGGTCGCACTCGCCTAGCGAGAGCGCCTTCAGATCGGACGGAGACGCGATGCGGTCGAGGATGGCATCTCCTCTGTCCGCAGTACCGCCCACCGTCAGCCTCCTAGCGATCGCCTGTTGCGCTCAGAGCACCGCCGGCCGAGCCCGTCTGCGAGCAGAGCGGGTGACCGGTCGGTCGCACTGCTTGTTCACATGGTGGCAAACCATATCGCCGCCGTCAACAAATCGCACGGAAAACTATGGCTCAAAGCGCGGATTCGCCGGGAAAGAGCTCCCTGTCGAGCAATGGGCTGACTACCACGCGCCGGATGCCGGCCACGAGAGCCCGCTCGAGGATCTCCTCCGCACCTCCAGTACCAGGGACGCCTGGAACCCCGGCGGCTCCGGACGGTGCGGCGACAGGCACCAGGCGGCTCCGGACGGTGCGGTAGAGGTAGGTGAAGATCTCCCGGAGCACACGGCCGTGACCTGGCCTGCGCTGTACGGCGAGAGCCATGAGGTCGAGCATCAGCGCGAGGTTCGGCTCGAGCGCGTCCGCCAGGATCGCGAGCGCCTCATCTGGCGTGAGAAGGCTCTTCCTGGCCTCCGAGGCGAGGAATCGCTTCCCGGCGACGTCTGCGACCTCGCGGGCGGAAGCAAAGAACAGCTCCTCTTTCGACGCGAAGTGCCGGTAGAAGGACCCTTTTGCGATCTTGGCCGCTTGGCAGACGTCGTCGACGCGGACTTCGGCGTATCCACGCCTCGTGAAGGCGTCAACCCCGGCCTCGAGCAGTCGGGCAGCCGGAGACGTCTTGGCACTCGAGCGCGCCCTTGCCTCCACAAGCTGCTCCCACATCTCGGGGCGAAACGCGCCGTCCGCCGGCAACTCGAGCAATTCCGGCAGGATCTTGCGGATGGCAGAAAGCCGGAGTTTGCGGCGCTCCTTCAACAGGTGCACCAGCCTCAGCGACTCGACGTGCCGCTCGTCGTAGAGATGACGGTTCGCGGCGACACGGTAACCGGGCGGCACGAGACCGGTCGAGATGTAGTACCGGATCGTCGACGGCGCGATTCCCGTGCGGGCCACCACCTCCGACATGGTGAACGTCGGGCCAACCGTCGCTCTCACCACCTCGGACAGTAGCCTTGACCGCATGGCACGGGTTGCCGTCGTAACGGACTCGAGCACCTGCCTGCCGGCGGTGCTTATTGAGAAATTTGGGATCATCACCGTGCCTGTCACCGTCCACCTACCCGGAGCCGACGGAGTCGACGGCTCGGACCAGCTCTCGCGTCGCATCTCCGAGGCGGTCGAACGAGATCAGTACGTCCGATCGAGCCACCCTTTCATCACCGACTACCTCGCCGCGATCGAAGAGTCCGGGTCCGAAGAGGTCGTCGTCGTGACGCCGGCGATGGAGTTCGCCGGAATGTTCCGCAACGCGTCGCTCGCGGCGGAGCTGACTTCGCGCCGGGCGGTCGTGGTCGACTCGAGGACGGCGGCTGCCGGTGAAGCGCTTGTTGTGCTCACCGGTTCGCAGGCCGCCCAAGCCGGCGCCTCGCTCGCGGAGGTTGTCGCCGCCATCGAGGAGGCCTCACGCCATGTGGACCTTGTCGCGACCCTCGAGACCTTGGACCCGATCCGCCGGAGTCACCGCGTCCCCGCACCGATCCTGAGCGGCTCGCCGCTCGCCGGAGTGCGGAGCTTGTTCCGGATGTGCGATGGCACCGTCGAACTGCTCGGGGAGGTGGGGGGCGAATCCGCCGCGTTCGACCGGATCCGCGCGGCTTACCTGGCCGGAGGAGGTGCGGGGTCAGCATGGTCGACCGTCTTTCATGCAGACAGTCCCGACGCCGCCGAGCGCCTGTGTGGGATCCTCGGTGACGTCGACTTCGTCTCTGGTTTCTCGGCAGCGATGCAGGTACACACTGGTCCGGGTGTCATCGGGGCGGCCTGGATCCCGGGCTCGGAGCAAGACGGGGCCCGCCAACGCCCAACAGACGTTGCAAACGGGTAACTGATCGGGGTACTTCGCGCGAAGCGGTACCGTTTCCTACAGGAATTTGGGAGGGAGTGAAGTGAGGGCCGTGGACCCAGCGTCCGGAGTGAGCCGAACGATGATTGCGCCTGACTCTGGCGCGCTCCGGCGCTCGTACGGCGGAGGTTCTGAGACAGGCACATCCACGACCGTCACTGCGGAAATCCCAGCCGTGCCCGCCGGCCCAAACTACGGCGTCCTCCTCCCCGACGGGACGATCTGGTACCCCGGCTCTCAAAAGCGGCTGCCAGCTCCCCTGCTACTGCGAATCGTAGTGTGGTCCCTCGCCTTTCTCGTGCTGATCGCCGGCGCGGGCGACTTCGTCATCCACACACATCCGAACTGGGCGCAACCTCTCCGGCGGATGGTGCCCACAAGCGGTGGGACCGGGAGCGCTACGACGATCCCGACCAAGACCGGAGGAAGCACTCCAAAGACGGCCGCCGTGTCGGTCTCTCAGACGAAGCCTCAGCCTGCTGGACTGCCCTCTGAGACCACGGCCTACACCGTGACCGGGACATCGAGCTATCAGCTGATCGTCAAAGCTGCTGGCCTCACCTGGATCCAGGCATGCAAAGTTGCTTACGGATTCATCGAGACAAGTTCGCCGCTTTTCAGCGGCGACATACAGCCTGGTCAGACTGAGACCATCTCCGTCTCGACCACCAGTCCGATTGACCTCCAGGTGGCCGCCTCGGGCGCTACGGTCACTGTGCTGTCCGGTGGCAAGCTGATTGGGACCGTTGCCGCTGCGCCCAACGCGCCGTGGCACTTCAGGTTCAACCAGGCCGTCGCCCACAAGCTTTAAACACCCACCCCCCGACCAGGAGTGAGATGACGAACGCCGCGCCGACTCCGTTGCAGACGGACCGGAACCTTGCACGCCAACAGCGTTTCTGGACGCGCCGGGCCGTCTCATGGGACCACGGCGCCGGGAACAACCCCGGACTTGTCAAGGTGGTGAACCAGGTCGTCGAGCAGGCTGCCGGCGCACCCGAGGACCACGCCGTCGACCTCGGTTGCGGGTCCGGCCAGGTGACGCTGGCCCTCGCGCCCAAGGTCGCGTCGATCCTTGCTGTCGACATCAGCGACAAGATGATCCGTCTACTCGTCGACAATGCACGCTCGGCAGGGATCACGAACGTGCAGGGCCGAGCGACGCCGGTCGAGCAACTCGAGTTCGCGCCGTCTTCGGTCGACGTGATCGTGTCGAACTACGCCCTTCACCACCTGCGTGACGCGGACAAGCCCGTCCTCGTACAACGTGCCTACGGATGGTTGCGGCCGGGGGGTCGCCTCGTCATCGGCGACATGATGTTCGGGCGCGGCGGAGACAGCCGGGACCGGGAGATCATCGCCTCCAAGCTGTCTCTCTTGCTCCGCAAGGGCCCTGGTGGCTGGTGGCGGATCGCTAAGAACGCCGGCCGTTACCTGCTCAGATTCCAGGAAAGGCCGGTCTCGATCGCGGCGTGGGAAAAGATGCTGTCCGAGGCGGGCTTTGTGAAGGTGGAAGCCACACAGGTCGTGAACGAGGCTGCCGTCGTGAGCGGGGTCAAGCCGGGCTCCTGAGGTTCCGCCAGCGTTCTCGCGTCGGCAATGTCCCGTTCACACAGCTTCTCTACGGTACTTGTCTGGCTCGATATGTGATCCGGGTGTGGGTGGCGGATCGGCCCGGCGCGCTCGGGATGCTGACGACAAGGCTCGGTGAGGTCGGAGCCGACGTGACCGGGATCAACATCCTCGAGCGCGACGGAGGCCGGGCCGTCCAGGTCGAAGATGTGCGCGGCGTCATCGACCGGTTGCCTTACCCAGGCTCGGATCCACTTGACGTCGCCGTCGAGCTCGGCCAGCATCGGACTCCCCAGTCGGTCATGAAGACCTTGGCCCGCGGCGTCGCTTCGGTATTCGCGAGCGACTGCGCGGCGGTCCTGCGCACAGGCGAGAAAGGTCCCGAGGCCGTGGTGGCCGGGACGTCGCCCGCCATCGGGTGGCTATCGGCTTTCGTGTCGGGCGCAAGCTCGCAACAAGCGGGTCAATCCGGCGAGCTACGTGGGCCGACCGATGTCGCGTGGGCCGTCCTCGAACACTGCGATGTGAGCGTCGTGGTCGGACGGGGAGGCCCTCCCTTCCGCGGCCGGGAACGCCACCAACTCGTCCAACTCAGCCGGATCGCCGACGTCAGGTGGCGAGAGCTCACGATCCGCGCCGGCATGGTCGCGCACCCGTCCGTCGGGCAGAGCGAGCGGCGCACGCACGCCGCCTCCTAGCTCTGCTTCCCGCTTGAGCCGGCCCGCCGGGCGGGTGCGTTCCCCCTCTTCTGCAAGCCTCGCGACCCTGGCCCGGCCTTGCCAGAACGGCAGATCGAGCAACGTGAAGAGCACTATGGCGACGCCCGCGGCCGACACCATGTACCACGGCCATGGACCGAGCACGCTCAAAAGCGTCCAGTTGCCAGGCGTTTGCCGCAGGTACATGTAGTTGCCGCCCGTCACCCAGTCGACAAGGCCGACGAAGGCCGTGTACCCGAGAGTGATCACGAAGACACGCGGCACCGCCCGCGGGCTCGGTCGGATCCGCTCGCCGACCACGAGCACCAGCGCCGCGCAAACTATGCCGGCGTGGGCCAACACGTATTCGAAGAACTCGAGTCTCGGGAACGCAACGTTGAGGTCGGGAGTGATCAGTGACTGGATAGTCCCGGCCAGCCCCCAGAAATAGGTCAGCTCCACCAGGACCCGCGCCCGGGTGACAAGAGCGACCGCGGCTACGAGCGTCGCGACGTCGCACAGCGCAAATGGCAGCGAGGTCGCCGCAGAGAACCGACCCGACGCGGTCGTCACGATCCACGCCGCGCTCGTCCCGAGCAGCACGATCGCGAGGCAGCAGTTGGCGACGATCGTCGGTCGCCCGGGGTACCGCCGCGCCAGCATGCACAGGCCGACAGCGGCGACGATCGTCGTAGCGAGCGTTGTCAGCCAGACCGCTGAGAGCGCGTGCACTTGCTAACCCGATGGGCCGGAGGCCGTCGGGGCATCGTCGGCCGGGTAGTGCCAAAGCCCGGTGCGCGGGTCCATGATGATGCCGCCCGCGAGGCCCCGCGCCGGATCCGTGCCGAGATGGCGATCGAGCGTGAGATCGCTGCTGAGGGCTTGGCGGGCGTCCAGTCCGGCCCACTTCCAGTACATGACAGCGATCCCCGCGAGGGTCACGAGCACGCTCACGCCCCAGAGCACGGCCCCACCGCTGTGGGTGTCCGAGACGGAGTAGAGCGACCTGTCGATCGATGCGGGGTTGAGCGTCAGCTCGACCCCGATAAGGGAGTTGATGGGGATTCCTGTCGCCAGGTAGGCGAGGCGCATCGCGTAGCTCATCTTCCAACGCGTCGGGTCGAGGCCGACGACCGGCCACCAGTAGATGCATCCGACGACCAAGCCACCGAGCTGCAGGACGCCGTGCAGATAGGCATAGCGCTCGGAGATGCCGTAGAGCGGCGTCAGGAAGTAAAGCGCAGTCGTCAGGTAAGCGAGGATCGCTGCGAATACCGGGAAGGAGATCGTCTCGACGAATCCTGACTTGAGGACCGCCGAGATCCGGGACTGGACGCGGCCTCCGGACGCTTGCAGCGCGAGTGTCGCTGGGGCGCCGAGGGCGAGGAAGACCGGAGCAAACGTCATGAGCAGCAGATGCTGGACCACGTGCATCGGGAAGCTCGAGTCCTCATAGGAGGCAAGTCCGGAGCCGGTCGCAACAAATATGGTCACGAGGCCCGCCGCGAAGCTGAGAGTCCTCCAGTTCGACCGTACCGAGCCCTCACGCCGGACTCGCAAGCGGAGCCCGAGGTAGATGGCGAGGACCGCGACTGCGACGGCGTCTGTGGCGAGCGCGAGTGGATCGCTCTGGAACGCCGTCAGGACCCGGTGGAGCTGGACCGGCGGCGAGAGCTGGCTGGCCAGCAGCAAGCCCGGGTGGAGGCCTGACGTAGCGAGCGATGTCACTGGTCACAAGTTACGTCCCGGCCGTCAGCAATGGGCGCGCGACAGCGCCGGATGGTCAGGCGAGTCGATAGCCTGCATCCATGCTGACGCGCCTCCCGTTGCGTCCGGACCCACCGCGGGTTCTTCTCATCCTCGCCGTGAACGCCCCTGCGGACGGCGACGACCGCCGCGAGCAGCTCGAGGACGTGCTCACGATCGAGGGCGTCGAACTGCAGGTCCAACTGGTCGGCTCGAGCACCGGCGAGCTGCGAGACCCGCGGGGATACGGTGCCGTGGTGCTCGACGGCGATCCCGGTCCTTCCGCATCGGCTGCCTGGTTGGCTGAGCTTCAGGGGGCCGTCGAGGGCGGCACCTCCGTGCTGGCCATCGTCGGATCACGAACAGCCCCTTCGCCGACACCCGGCTCCTCCCGCGGCTCCTCCCTGTTCTGGGAGTGGCTCGGGATTCGCGTCATCGATGAAAAGCCGAGTGGAGAGTGGTTCACCAAGGTCGCCCTGGCCAAGGTCGGCCTTACCGAGCGCGTGCCGGGCGAGTTCCCGATCGTCGATCGACCGTCCATCCTCGAGGCCACTCGCGGCGACGCCGTCCCCGTGCTGCAAGTGAACATCGCCTTCACCGATGAGACCGTGATGTTCGAACGCCGCCTGGGCGAGGGTCGGCTGATCGTCTCGGGACTCGGCAACGAGCGCGCCGCTCTGTCGCATCCGGAGCTCAAGACTCTCCTACGCCGGGCGCTAGTCGGAGCTCGAGAGCTGATGCAGCGCGACCGGTCGATCGGATTCGCTGTCCTCGGGTATGGGCCGTACGGGGGGATGGGGCTGTATCACGGGCTTGCCGCGAGCGCGACTCCGGGTCTCGAAATGATCGCCGCGTGCGACTTCGACCCTGCGCGACGCAAGGCCGCACAAGAAGAGTTCCCAGGGTTGCGACCGTACGCAGGTGTCACTGAGCTCACAGCAGACGACGACGTAGAGGTCGTCGTAGTTGCCACGCCGCCCTCGACCCACTTCGAGCTCGCGGCGAACCTGCTCGGTGCTGGCAAGCACGTCGCTCTCGAGAAGCCCATGTGCCTGACCCTCGCAGAGGCCGGCGAGCTCATCGGACTCGCAAGAGCGAGCAACCTCGTCCTCACGGTCCATCAGAGCCGCCGGTGGGACCCCGACTTCCTGGCCGTCCGGCGGGCGATCGACCAAGGGCTCGTGGGTGAGATATTCAATGTGGAGACGTTCGTCGGGGGTTTTGAGCACCCGTGCCGTGCATGGCACTCGGAGGTCGCCATCTCCGGCGGTGCCGTCTACGACTGGGGCTCGCATCACCTCGACTGGATCCTTCAGCTGATGGGGGGCTTCCCGAGCTCTCTCCAGGCCCACGGACACAAGCGCGTCTGGCGGGACATCACGAACCTCGACCAAGTGCGAGTCCGCCTCACCTGGCAAGACGGTCGTGAGGCAGAGTTCATGCAGAGCGACATCGCCGCGATTCGACGCCCCAAGTTCTTCGTCCAAGGGACGAGAGGGACGATCGCCGGTCACTACCGCCCGCTGCAGTTCGAACGGCTCGAGCCCGGAGTCGGCTACGTCGGCGAGCAGTCGCACCACGCGGAAGCTCCCGTGAATCTCATGCTCGCCCGCTACGAGGCAGGCTACGGCGTGACCGAGATGCTCCTTCCTCCCGTGCCGGCCGACCGCTACGGCTTTCACCGGAACCTCGCCGACCACCTCACACTCGGCGAGCCGCTCGCAGTGACACCCGAGTCGTCGAGGGACGTCGTGGCTCTGCTCGAAGCAGCACAACGCTCGACCGACGAGGGCAACGTCCATGTCGCGCTCAGCCCGCCGGTGGAGTGAGGGAAAGAACGTGAGCGCACCAGTCAGGGTAGGCATCCTCGGCTCGACCTCCACGATCGCCCGTCTCGCCGTCATCCCCGCCATCGAGAAGTCGTCGCGCTGCACTCTCGCCGCCACCGCTAGCGGATCAGACAGAGGCGCTACCTACTCCTCCTATGACGCCCTGCTAGACGACCCCGACGTAGAGGCCGTCTATATCCCTCTCCCGAACTCCCTCCACCGCGAGTGGACCGAACGCTCCGCCTCGGCCGGTAAGCACGTCTTGTGCGAGAAACCCCTCGCAGCCACCGCCACCGACGCCCTCGCGATGGCCCAAGCGTGCGCCTCGGCAGGAGTGGTCCTGATGGAGGCTTACATGACGCGCTTCCACCCGCGAGACGCCAAGATCCAACAGCTTGTCACCCAAGGCGTCATAGGCGACCTGCTCTTCACGACTGCGGCGTTCACCTTCGAGCTCCGCCGCGCCGACGACCACCGTTGGAGGCCAGAGATGGGTGGAGGTGCCCTCCTCGACGTCGGGATCTACTGCCTCACTCCCATGTTGGCCGCCGCTGGCGTCAACCCCTCGAGCCTCGCGAGGCTCAGGCAAGTGACAGGTGTGGCCCACCGCGCGCCGCTCGGCGTCGACGCCAGCTACTCGGGATGGCTCGATCTCGGCGAGGGGCGGAGTGCTTCGTTCCAGTGCTCTTTCGAGGCCCCCGAGCGTCAGATTCTCGAGATCGTCGGCACCGACGCTGCTCTGTTCGTGAACAGACCGTTCACGCCCGGACCAGAAGACCGGGTCATCCAAGTAAGGCGCAAGGACCACTCGACAGAGGAGGTCACGACTGAGGGCGCTGATCCCTACCTCCTCATGGTCGAGCACTTCGGCGCCGTCGTCCGCCACGACGCCGAACTCGAGCGCACGCCGGTAGAGTCCGTAGCCCTCCAGCAGCTGGTCGACCGCTTCATCGAAGCAGCCGAAGTACCAACAACCTAAGGGAGTCCCGGTGGGCCCCGAGCCGGTCGACATCGAGTACGAGACGCGCCGCATCGCCGGGCCTGGCGGGGTCGAGCTGGCGGTCGACGTATGGGCGCTTCCGAGGAGAGCCGTGCCGGAACGCCCCGGCTTTGTTCTCATCCACGGCCTGGCATCGAATGCGCGCCTCTACGACGGCGTCGCCGCTCGCCTCGTCGACGCACACCACGCGACCGCCACTCTTGACCTGCGGGGCCACGGGCGCTCGGACAAGCCTGACGATGGCTACGACTACGACACCATGTGCGCCGACGTGGCGGCCGTGCTCGACATTCTCACAGGCGACCTCGGCCAGGAAGCCTTCGGGCGCCCGGTGGTCGTCGGGCAGTCCTTCGGCGGGAACCTCGTCCTCGAGCTCGCCGCCCGCTACCCCGATCGCGTCTCAGGTGTGGCGTGCATCGACGGCGGCACCATCGATCTCGGTCCGCGCTTTTCCTCCTGGGAGGAACTGAGTGAGGCACTCGCACCACCGAAGATCGAGGGCGCGAGGTATGAGGAGCTGGAGTCGCGTTTCTTCGAGTGGCACCCGGATTGGCCCGAAGCCGGCATCCGAGGCTCACTCGCGAACTTCGAGGTACGCCCGGACGGCACCGTCGCTCCTTGGCTCACCCTCGACCACCACCTGAAGATCCTTCGCTCCATGTGGGAGTCACCCGCGACGGCCCTCTATCCGAAGGTGAAGGTGCCCGTGCTGCTGTTGCCGGTGGACTCGCCAGGGGCGCCGGCTGCTTGGTCCGAGGCGAAACGTGAGGGCACCGACCAAGCCCTCGTCGCCCTGGAACAAGCGCAGGTCCACTGGTTCTCGCCGGCCGAGCACGACGTCCACGCGCAGCACCCCGACCAGGTGGCTGAGGTGCTGCTGGGGGCGCTCGGTAACCTCTTTACTTGACGCACGCCGGTTCGGCGGCTCCTCTCTCGCTTGCGTTGCTCGTGTTCCAGAGATCGTGGTGCTCCTCTGCCCACGATCCGCTCGAGTCACAGGCTGGAGTCGTGGTGTTCCAGGCAAAGAGCTCGCCTGAGCGGTTGCCGACCACGAGCGCCTGATCCGAGTTCGTCCCGAAAGGCCCGAGAACCGGTCCGTAGAGCACCCAGCCTCCGGTGAACTTCGGATACCCAGCAAGCTCGGTGCCTGTCGGGGTGTAGGCGCGTAAGTCGTACAGGCCGCTCGTCTCGATCAACTCGTCCTGCCCCTTGCCCGCGAGATCCGCCATCAAAGGCGCCCCGACGAACTGCAAGTCGTTCATGAGGTCAGGAGAGCCGTCGTCCATTTGCCCGTTGGACGACCACGAGGAGACCTGGTTGTCGTTTGGTCTCTGCTCACCTGGCTCCGCCTCGTCGAGGAGGCGGCCGAAGCTGGAAGCCGGCGCCGCGATGCTGACGCCCGAGCCCTTTATCGTGCCGAGATGGCCGACGACGGGTGAACCGAGCGCCGGGATGGAGGCTTGCAGGAGGTTCCCAAAGCCTACGGTCTGACCCTTCGAGACGAATGACGCCACGTTCGGCACGCCGCCGGTGTCACCGAGGTAGGAGGTGCCGTTGGCGTTGAGCTCGTAGATGGGACCGGCTGCCGAAGAAGTGACGACTTCGAGAGTCTTCTTGCCGTTCAAGCTGCCAAGCGCGGGGGTTCCCGTGACGCCGTCGCCGATAGTTGGGAGCAGGTTGGCATCGAGGTCCACGATCGACGCCGGCCAGCCCTTCAGGAAAGCACCCGGGTCGGGCATGCCGCTCGGGTCAGGGGCGCCCTTGGCTGCGGTGTGGAGGGAGCCGTTCGGCTCGATCGCATAGACGCGTGAGTTCGAGATGTTGAGATCGCTCCCGACAAGCGCGCCGAACGTGCCGAGGTCGGCGTTCGCAGGGCCGGCGTACTCCTCGTCGGCACCGACGATGACGTCAGGTGGTCCAGAGCCTCCAGAGAGATTGCCGATGGACGGAGTGTCGACGAGTTCTGAG
Source organism: Acidimicrobiaceae bacterium (assembly GCA_003136185.1). GTDB lineage: Bacteria > Actinomycetota > Acidimicrobiia > Acidimicrobiales > Bog-793 > Palsa-601. The sequence continues at coordinate 11,454 of PLDN01000174.1, forward strand.
CCCTCGTCCGGGTCGGCGTTCGCCTTGAACGTGATCTCGTTCGTGACCGGGTCGACCGACTGCACCCTCGAGGGATCGACGACGAGGACCGGCCAGCCCGGGACCGCTTTGCCGTCGGGCTGGAAGGCGTAGACGTGGCGGTCCATCGAGGCCGCCACCACGTCGAGCGTCTTTTCGCCTTGAAGCTCGGCCAGGGCCGGCGCCGATACGAAGCCCGGTAATAGGCGATTGTTGGAGTTGCGTGCCGACGGTTCGGAGAAGGCAGGGTTCACGTGTTGCGGCCAGCCGGGAAGCAGCTTGCCCTTCGAGTTCCAGGCGTAGACGTTGCCCATGGAATCGGTCGCGACCACGTCGAGCGAGTGGCCCGAGGGGTCACTCAGGTCGCCGACAGCGATCCCTCCGATGATCTCTCCGTGTGGCAGGGATGTGATCGCGTGGGTCGCGAAGGCACGTTCCTTGCCGTGCACGTAGAACGACTTGGTCTCCACCGGCCAGCCCGGAAGCTCGGTGTGGTCGGGCAGGTAGGCGCCGATCGTCCCGTCCGACTGGGGGACGATGAGCACGTCCTCGCCACCCGGACCTATCGACGCGAGCCGGGAAGATGCGACGAGAGAACTCGAGTAACGCCACGGGAATCCGGGCAGCAGGCTTGGGTCGTCGTGCAGGAAGTCAGCTTGCTGCGAGACGCCGACGAGACCAGCGGAGTTCAGCACGAGCACTCGGATGCTGAAATCGAAACGGTCGTCGTTCGGCTCACCCGTGCTCGTGACAGGTCCGCCCTCGATCGACTCGTGCGCTGCCGCGAACATCGCCGCGAGCCGTGCGACGGGAATGGTGCCGAGCGTTCCGGTCTTCCCACCTGCAGAGGCGGTTCCCTCGGCGACGAGGTGCCAGGAATTGTCCGCCGGCGCGACACCAATGCCCACGTCGACCTGGTACTTGACGGCCCGTTGGCGGGGCGAGCCGACGGTGCCGATGACCGGGATGTTCGTGGAAGTGTTGAACGTAACAAAAGAGCCCGGTGAGGTTATGAGCGCCTGAGGGGGCACTCGGCCCTCGCTCACCCACTGCACCGCGCGGGCGGCGTCGAGGCGCCCCCAGCCGGTGTAGATGTCGTAGCCCTTCGTCGTCGGGTACATCGTCGTGGTCCCGATCGGGATACCGGTGTTGCTGACGGCGAAGTTGTCGCGCGGTGCCGGCGGAGTCGCCTTCGGGGCGGCCGTCGTGAAGTCGACGTCATCGACTGACATCGTGAGGATCTGCTTCACCTCGTTCGCCGAGAGCGGGACGGCTCGTCCGGTCGCCGAGGTGTAGCCGGAGGGCTTAAGTTTCCCGTCCGCCATCGCTGTCGCGGCCTCTGACTCGATCAGGCCGACAGTGCCGGAAGTCTTGCCGGTTGCTTCTGACGAGCAGCTCGCGCTTTCGACCGTCAGGTCGATCGACGCGCCGTAGTTCGTACAGCCGTTCAGGTACAGCGCTGACTCCGGTGTCCAAGAAGTCTCCTGCGTCGAAGAGTTGACATCGATGATGTCGGCGCTCGCAGCTGCCGGCAGGTTGGCGTGCTCGGATTCCTCGTCGGCCGCGCTGCCGACGATCGGCACCTGGTTGGCGGCCGCATACTCGATCGCCTGGGTGTCCGTCGGCGTCTCATCGGTCGTCCCAAGAGCCTCGGATATGACAGTGGCACCAGAGTCGACGGCAAAGAGCACGCCGTCGGCGAACGGGTTGCCGGTCGTGATGAAGCTCGTGCCGACTCGCACCGGCATGATCATGCAGTCGGGGCACGCCCCCACCTCGTCGTTGAGCGAGTCGGCGGAGCCCGCCATGTCGAGCGCCTCACCAGTGCCGTGCCCGTAGTGGACGTCGTCGTAGGCGTTGTCGTTGTTGTCGACGAAGTTCCAACCGGAGATCGCGCCCTCAAAGCCGGTCGGGCTCTCGGTCGTGATGGCGTAGGGGTTCTTCGCACCGCTCGGAAGGGTCTTGTCGCCGAAAGTCCGGATGAGGTCCTCCGGCGAGATCCCGGTGTAGCTCCCGTCCTGGTTGGCGGCGGTGGCACAGAACAAGCCGCCCGTGTAGTCGGCCGCGACGGCGGCGACGCGAGGGTCGTTCGCGTACTGACTGACGTTGAGGATCCCGCTGTCGTTCAGGTCGTACGGGTCGCTGTCGAGGAACTTCTGGCCGCCAGCCATGAGCTGTGCCTTCGTCTCGCCTGCGGAGTTCTCGGGCGGTGGCAGAGCGTTGCGGTTGAGGTAGAGCTTGTCGACGATGCCCGCATCACACCATTCGATTCCCGAGTCGAGCACTGCGATAACGGTGGTAGGTCGTCCAGTCGTCGTCTGCCAGGCGCTGTCGACGCTGTTGCCCTCGACGCCGCAGAGCTCCTGCGGGTTACTCGTGACAGACGTGTCGCTCGGGTAGCGCAAGCTCGTTAGCTTCCAGTTGTTGCCGTCAGTACCGAAGTTCGCTGGGACTGTCGGCGGCGCTGTCTTGGCCGTGTGGTCGTTCGCGGCGTAGCCCATAGGGTTCTTGCCCACCGGCGGCGCCGGCCAGAGGGGGATGCCGGTCAGCGAGTTGGTGTCGCTCGCCTTGTGAGCCTTCTTCTTGGCCCGCGTCGACGGTCCCGTCGTACCCGTCGTGAGGGGCGGGCAAGTCGCCGGACGCGTCGGCATGGCACCTGCCGCGTACTTCCAGGCTGGTGCGAGCGGGAGCGGCGGGGCTGCCTTGCCGGCCTGCGGGGTGGCGGCCGAGCCAGCACCGGCCAGCACCGGTACCAGCAACCCGGCACTGAGCAATGGGACTACGAGCGCCTTGCGAACAACCGAACCGAGACTTCTCCTGGTACCCACGGTGACTTCCCCTCCGACTCCTGCTCGGTGGAGGTTTACCACGAGGTTGGTTCAGCCTGTCGGGTTCTCGACCATCGACTCGAAGAGGATTGTGCCAGTCGCGTTGTCACGAACGAGGAAGAGGAACGGGTGGTTGATGACGATCGGGTGCACAGCTTCGACTGCGGATACGCCGATCGCGATGCCGGTCGCGGCGGCCGCGACGGTGCCCTTGGGCGAGACTTGAAGGTAGGCGTGCTGCTCGACTGCCTGCACCTGGAGCGCCACCTTGGGATTGATCCCGCCGAAGTCTGCGTCCGGCCCGAACGCCTGCGCCATGCCCATCGAGGACAAAGAGGCATTCAGCTGGTCGTCCGATCGGATCGTGAATGTCGGCATGGACAGCTCGACCTCGGCCGGCGAACTCAGGCCTTTCACGATCCTCGCGAGAGAGCTGGGCGTGAGAGCCGACACGAAGCTCGCGAGCGAGCCCGTGGTCGGCATCACGATTAGCGCGCTGAGCTTCTTGCCGCCGTACGGAAGCTCGACCGCGTCGTAGCTGTTGGTCTCAGCCACAGGGACTTTGAGCGGCTTCGGTGATCCCGTCGTGGCGGGGGCGCTAGGCGACTGGGAGGTCATGAACGGAACGCTCACGGTGGCTCCAGAAGGCAAGTAGAAGGTCCTGTCCTTCGTGGCGGTCTTGAACGCTGTCGCCCAGTGCGCGTCGAAGTACACAGCATCTGCAATCACGAGGCGCGTGAGGACGTCGAGCGCACCAGGGCTGAAGAGCTGCTTGATGAGTCCCTTCGTGTTCTCGCTCGTCCACTGGTTGATCGCATCGGTCGCGCCCGTGAGGTCGCTCTCGAAGTTCGCCTGCCACAGCCCGGTCCCGAAGTCGCTCGACAACGCATGGATGAAGGCGGGCTCGACGGCGAAGTGGTCCTGGACCCAGAGCGCGTTCGCCACGTTGAGCTCGGGCACCTTCGCAAGATCGCTGCCGCTCGTCGACGTCTCTTTTGCGAGGACCGCCGCGAGGCTGTGCCAGCCGGCTGCCTGCTCGCCAGCCGAGAAACCGGCTGTGCGAAGCGTCGCGGCGATGCCACTTGCCGTTGAGCCCTTCGCTCCGAGCTCGAGCATCGCAAGAGCCGTGGCCAGGCTGGAAGGTGAGACGAGCGTGTTGGTCGAGTTGCCCGAGCTGTCCAGGTGGTCGAGAAGATCGAGCGAGAAACCAACCTCGGCGCTCTCCACCCCGCCCAACACCCTCGGGGACGCGGCTGCGACGGCTTGCGGCGCTGCCGTCAGCTCGTAGGCACTGCCGATCCGGTCAGCGGTGTAGACGTGACCCCCGTGTGTCCCGCCGGGCCTTGAACTGCCCGGGATCAGAATGCCCCCGAGCACGAGCGCGAGAACTACCGCGACACTGCCGCCTGCGCCCAGCACCCGTCGGCGCCGGATCACGTAGCTGCGGTGCTTCGTGCGGGCAAGGAGCTGCTCGGGTGCGGCCGGTGAGTACTGCCGCTCGGACGATTCAGGCTTGGAGCTCATGGAAGTACTCCTCTTCGAAGTCGCTGCCGATGTTGGCGCGCAGTGCCGCCAACGCTCGGTGGAGATGGGTCTTGACGGTGCCGGTTGATAGGCCGAGTGCCGCCGCGACGTCTGCTTCGGGAAGGTCGCAGAGGTAGCGGAGGACGATCGTTTCTCGCTGGCGTCGCGGCAGGTGGACGAGGGCCGCCGCGAGGGCTGCCCGCAGCACGACGTGGTCTGCCTCGTCCGGGCTGTGCTGGGGCGCGAGCATCAGAGGCTGGCGGCGCACGTGGCGCAGCGCCTCGCGGGAAGCGACTTTCAGGACCCAGGCGTCACGCCACGGGAGGGGTGCGACCCGTGACCAGCGGGCGTGCGTCCGAGCGAGGGCCTCGACAGCCACGTCCTCGGCCGCCCAGGGGTCCCCGGTCACCCTGCGTGCCACGCGGATCGTGAGCGGGAGCATCCGACCGAAGAACTGGTCGAAGTCCTCGTCGGGCGGTGGTGCCGAGTTGCCGCCTTGGTCCATCACCTCTCTAAAGGCGTCGGAGCATCAATTGCGTTGACACAGATCAAATGATTCGCCGAAGGCGTGCTGCCGGGTTCGCCGATGTTGGGACGGTCGTCTGCTTGGGTGGCAGGTGTCGGGAAGTCGTGGACGAGCCCGATGTCGCTGGCACGATCACCGTTACCGACTGCGCAGGCATCGTGTAGGAAAAGACATTCTTGCTCGATGTCTTGAGCCCCTTTGCGGCCTGTGCCGTCGAAGATGCCCTCGTGAGCTTGTAGACCGCCGCGCTCGTCGCGCTCTGCCCACCCTCGAGGTCGATGGTCGTCGGCGTGGCGGTCAGGCTCTTGTTGATCGCCACGATGACCACGTGACCGGGGTCGGCCTTGTCGATCGACGCGTATACAGACGAGTCGACCTTGTTGGTGGTCGTCGCCGAGACCTCCATGTTCCCGAACGACGCGCCCTTGCCGTTGTAGTTGCGGTACATGGCAAAGGCGCCAAAGGTGTAGCTCTCGTTCGAGTTGAGCGGCCACACCGCCGAGGCGTGAACGCCGTAGCGGCCGAAGATCCCGAGCACGTCTGCGGTCGCGATACCGCCGCTGATGGACTGGCCTCCCCCGTAGTTCCACTCACTCAAGTCCAGGTTCATGCCGGGGTTGTACTCCTTGATCATCCCTTGCAGGCGAGGGATCAGGTCGATTCCCTTGTTATCGAGCGTGTCCTGCGTGATCCAGCTGTCCTCGACGTAGGACTTGTCCCAAAGCGAGCGTGGCGCTTGCTCGCGGGCCGCGACGACAGCAGGCGCCGTGCCGGTCCCGGTAATCCGAATGCCGCCGCCCGTAGCCTCGGGATACCAGTGCAGATCGAGGTCATTGACGAGCGTCTTTTTGGCTTTCTTGTCAGCCAGCCTCACCTCCCTCATCCACCAGTCGAGGAAATCCCCATCGGCTGCCGAGTCCGACGCGCTCTGAAGCGTGAGGTACCCCTCCCATCCGTAGTTGACGGGCCCAGTCACGAGTGCGTCGGGCAACACGGCCTTGACTGCCTTCGCGTACTCGAGGTCCTTAGAGAGCAGCTCGGCGTAGGTGGTCGCCACGGGATGGATCTCGGAATGCGTCGAGTCCCACAGGTCCGGTTCGTTGTCGAGCGAGAACATGATCGGCTCTTTGGGCACCTCGTGGTGGAGGACGTAGACGAATTGGTCCTGGTAGACGTACTTGTCCTTCAGGTTTGGCGTCAGCGTGGGGCCACCGGGCTCGGTCGGCTCGTCGATCCGGAATCGCGTGGAGAGGTAGTCGGGCCCGGAGTTTTCGACATTTCCTGGCGGATTGCGATCTGCTGAGACGTAGCCGGCGATAGGGACAGTCACGAGCGCCGTCGCACCTTCGGCTTCGGCCGCCTTGACCGTGGGCACGACAGCTGCGGCCGGCTTCGTCGAGGCCGTGAGGAAGTCGTCGTTCTCGTACTCGTAGTCGCTGCCTGCGTTCGAGTCGTTGTTCTCCCAGTTGTACGCCGTCCAGCGATTGCCGCCCATGCGAATAAGACCCGGCCGGGTCTCGGCCACCATGGTGTTGAACGAGGACACCGAGCCGACGCTCTTATCGGCGTTGACTCCGTAGATCAACGGGGAGATCGCGCGCAAGCCCTTCGACGTGTTGATGACGAAGGTGACCGTCGCCGTCTTCGGGCCGCTTCGTGCCGTGGTTGCGGCGCCGAGGAGTGGGACCATAAGGATTGCAGCGATCCCAGCTGGGATTAGTTGCACCCGTCGCGCACCTACTTGCCGCTTCATGCCCGCACTGCCTCTCCAACCGCGACCCACAAGGTCGCCGTTCACAGTCTCGCGCCGGTGATGACACAGAGACCGGCGATCCTCATGGGAGGCTTTCCCACCATGTCGTCGACCGGAGAGCAGCAGTTCGTGCCGGACGGTTACGAGCCACCCGGAGGACTCACGACCGATGACTTCTGGCTAGAGCCGCTCGGACCAGAGCACAACAAGTCCGACCTCGAGGCCTGGACGTCGAGCATCTCGCACATTCAAGCGACCCCAGGCTTCGCGGGACGAGACTGGCCAGTCAGGCCTTTGTCGGTGGAAGAGAACCTCGCCGACCTGGTCCAACACGCCGAGGATTTCGAGGGACGCCGGGGTTACACGTACACGGTGTTGGACCCGACCAGTCGGGTTGTCATCGGCTGCGTCTACTTCTATCCGCCCCGCCGTGAGGGCTTCGACGTCGACGTTTGCTCCTGGGTGCGCTCAAGCTGCGGGAGCCTGGACCTTCGCCTCTACGGCGTCGTGACCGAATGGCTGGCGGCGGTGTGGCCGTGGAGCTCCCCCGACTACGCGTCGAGGTAAGCATCCACCTGATCCAAGGACTTACATGCCTCTCGGTTCGTACCTCCCATTGCCCGAACACGGCCGAGTATTCACCGGAGAACGCCAAGTGCGTCTCGGCGACTCGACGCCGAGCGGACGGTTGCGCCTCGACGCGATAGCCCGGTATTTGCAGGACGTTGCCGAGGACGATGCGACCGATGCGGGCTGGCCGTCGTCGATCGGTTGGCTTCTCCGACGAAGCGCCTTAACGGTGCACCAATTCCCTACGCTCGGCGAACGTGTGCGGCTCGACACTTTCTGTTCGGCCAGCGCCTCCAGATGGGCCGAGCGCACCACCACGGTGACGGGGGCTGAGGGCGGTTCTCTACAAGCGACCGCAATCTGGATCGCGATAGATGCGACGAGCGGGCGACCGACGCGAGTCGGCGAGCTCTTCGAGCGCCTCTACCTTCCGTCGACCGACGGGCGGCGGGCTTCCGTGCGTCTCTCGCTCCCATCGCCACCGAGCGACGCCGTCGAGGAAGCCCGAGACTGGCCGCTCCGGAGGACTGACCTCGACATCTTGGGGCATGTGAACAACGCCATCAGTTGGGCTGCAGTCGAGGACGAGATGGGTCGGTTGGATTGGCTGCCGCAACAGGCCGAGGTCGAGCACAACGGCGAAATCACCCTCGGCGACTCGCCCCGGCTCGCAAGCTTAAAGTCGGATACGGGACTCGACCTATGGCTCGTCGCTGCTGGCCGCGTGCTCACCTCCGCCCGCTTGCAACCGGGAGTCCCCGCAACGGACTCGTAGTGTCACGGCGTGCTTGCCATCTTCAGTCTTGCGAGCCTCGGCGCGTTCGTCTCGGTCGTGGTCGCCCGTGGGAGGTTCTGGTTACCGGGTCCGTTCCTGCCACCGCGCTCGGAAGGCAAAGAGCAGGTGTGGCCGAGAGTCGTCGCGGTCGTTCCCGCCCGTGACGAAGCCGAGCTGATCGGCGAGACCCTCTCGGCATTGGCGACCCAGGACTATCTGGGTCCGTGGAGAGTCGTGCTCGTCGACGACAACTCGAGCGACGGCACGAGTGAGGCCGCGCGGAGTATCGGCGCTGAAGGACCGTTCACCGTGCTGACCGGTTCGGCGACACCCGAAGGGTGGGCGGGCAAGGTGTGGGCTCTTGCGCAGGGCGTGGAGAGCGCCGGAGACGCCGAGTGGCTGTTGTTCACCGACGCGGACATCTCCCACGACAATGACGTCGTGACGAGACTCGTGGCGCTCGCGCTCACGGACGACCGAGACCTCGTCTCGATAATGGCCGAACTCCGAACGGTCACGGTATGGGAGCGTCTCGTCGTCCCGGCATTCGTCTACTTCTTCGCAATGCTGTATCCGTTCCGGTGGGTCTCCGGCTCAGAGCGCGTCGCAGCCGCGGCGGGCGGATGCGTAATCGTGCGGGCTGACCTGCTTGCCCGCTCAGGCGGACTCGCTGCGATGCGCGGAGCGATCATCGACGACGTGACGCTCGCGCGACAGATCCGAACGGCTGGGGGCAGGCTCTGGCTGGGCTTCGACCGCGGCGTGCAGAGCATCCGCGCCTATCCCCGCTTGGCAGACCTCTGGCAAATGGTCGCTCGAAGCGCGTATGACGAGCTCGACTACTCGCCCCTCCGGCTCCTCGGAGCCCTTGGAGGTCTGGGGCTGCTGTTTGCCGTGCCGCTTGTCACGCTGGCCGTCTCGCTAAGCCTCGCCGTCACTTCGGCGCTCACCTTCTGGACTGTGTCAGCAATGGCGGCGGCCGCTTTGACGCTGGCACTGCAAGCAGCCAGCTACCTGCCGACGATCCGGCTTTACAGGCTCAGTCGTTGGTGGGCGCTGACACTGCCAGCCGCAGGACTGTTGTACGGCGCAATGACGGCGTCATCGGCGCTCGCGCACAAGCGAGGCCGTGGCACCTCCTGGAAAGGGCGCCCGCTCGCATGAGCCTGGCGCAACGATGGAGGATGCCACGACCTCGAGATCAGCCGTGCAGCTAGGGCGCTCATCAGGTGAGCAACTGCAGCTCACCGGGGCCACGTCGGCGAACCCGGTGAGCTGCAACGACACCCAGCCGGTTGAGGGGAAGAAGCCCGATGTGCAGATCGAGTAGGTGAGACCGTTTGGCGCCGCCGACTGCAGATTCGGAAGTTCGAACGTCGTGACCCCGTCGCCGCCGTATTCGTGGCGATGGGCAGGAGCTGACCTTCTGCGATCGTGCCCTGATAAACCTCGCCTGCACTCAGGATGATCTGCCCGAGCGTGCAGGTCTCGACGTTGGTCGAGAGGCTCACCTGGTCGGTGTTCGACCCGAACGAGGTGTCAGCCGGACCGGCTGGACCCTCCGGACCGGTTGCGCCTGTCGCTCCTGGGGGACCCGTTGCGCCCGTTGCGCCCGTTGCGCCGCCCGGTCCTGCAGGGCCGGCAGGCCCCGCAGGACCGGTCTCATTGAAAGAGATGACCGCGTCGTGGTCGATGCACTTCGGCGTGCCGCTGGCCGTGACGTTGTAAAGGATCCCTCCGATGCCGGACACGCATGCCGAGTAGGTCGTCGGCGTCGGGCTGGCTCCGGCTACGCCTGTAGCGGCTATCACAGCGACGACTATGGCCGCGGCTGCCGCAGCGGCAACGACGCGCTTGTTGAACTTCATCTGGTCTCCTCTGATACTCGTGGAGGGCGCGCGGGGCACCCGGCTCCGCTATCTGCCGGCGAATCGCAGTGGTGAATCGGATCAAGCGCCATTTGCACTCTGACAGCGGGTCTCCGAAGGCGACTGAGTAATCAATACTCAAATCGGTGCCGGAAGCGGAGAATTGGTGAACGAAGCCGCCCCTCGTATAGACGCGAGGCTGTGATCGTTGTGAAAGCCAAGGATTCGTGACTGATCCAGAGGGACGCTCGCCGAAGCAAGAGCGAGCCACTCAATTGCTCAAAGGGCTGGTCGGTGAGGTGCGGGGTCCGCTCCGCAAGTCCTCGACAGCGAGGACCAACGCCGTCGCGGCACCGAAAGCGTTGATGGTTGCTCTCGCGATGATTTCAGCGGGACTGCTCGACGAAGCCTCCATTGTGAACCTGCTTCGCGAGGGCCGTCCGCGGACAAAGGATCGGAAGAGTCGGCCGCGGGAGTTCCCGGTCGCAGACCCGTGGGCAAACGAGGAGGGCTTGATCGTCCCGTGCCCGGCGAGGGTGAAGCTGAGAAACGCAGTCGTCGACATCCAAGTCCTTTGCACCACTCCCAACAGCGCACGGCTCATCGCCAAGCTCACGAGCTTCAACGCGATGGCGCCCCGGTACTCCCCGAAGCTCGCACTCGATTCACTGCACGTCAGTGGCAGCGACGGGGTGACTCATCGGCTACGGGACCAAACGCGACAAATGGACGGTTCGTGGGTCTCGCTCGAGCTCGAGCCAGCACCCTCAACCTCGTTGTCGTGGCTCGAAATCACCGACGTCTCCGACGAGGTGACACGAGTTCCGTTTGGCGCCTCCCCGACGTCGCCGGCGAGCAGTTCCGCTACGTCAACTTCGATGTACGACGGCGCCGAGCTGTTCGTTCTCCGCTGGGGAGGAACGTTGCTCTCTCTTAGTTCAACAGTGACGTCGGACGCCTTCGAAGAAGGTGGCTCGCTGGACGGCGCCGCTCGGGCCTTATGCGAGCTGGTGCAAGCACTCACGGACGTCGGAGCCTTCCGAGATCCGGCCGGAACAAAGCGTGCGATCGACGGACTGCTCGATGCGCTGCGCGGCAATCGGCTCTCGAGAGACCTTCCCCCGACCTGGCGATCGATGCTCGACGCGGCCGGCGAGACGGACGGGCCCACTGGGGGCGTCGTTGTCGACAAGGAGATGACAACAATCGGCGCACGGAGCGTCTGGGTCGACGCCGTGGTCTCATGGCCGCAACGGTTCACGCTCTGGGCCTTCTGCGAGCCGGACGCGACCGTCCGCGCCGATTACCTCCTCGCGCTGCCCGCGACTGGTTGGTCAGCCATTGACGACGTCGGCGGGACCTACGCCGGCTTTCCGGCAACGGTGTGGGAGAGCGGAACGGGCGAAGAGATCGTGGTCAGCTTCGCTCCTCGGCTGAACCCGCGGGCAACGAGCTTGGAGGTGACCTGTTTCCAGGGTACGGAGCAGTCGATCATGAGGATCCCATTGGACAGCTGGACGGCTCCGGCACGACGCCTCGCGCCCTAACCCCACGCCGGTTGCGATCGACGACGACGCGTGTCATAACTGACACCGTGAACGACTACCAGCCGATGGACAGCTTCGGCGACGACACCGCGGACATCTATGACACCGAGGCGCGGGGCGATGAGCTGTCGACGGTTGCCTTGCTGGACGAGCTCGCGCGAGGAGGTCCCACACTGGAGCTGGCTATCGGCACCGGGCGCATCGCCCTGCCCCTGGCGGCTCGAGGCATCCGAGTCGACGGTGTTGACCTCTCGCCGGCGATGGTCTCGAAGCTCCGCTCCAAACCCGGGGGCGAGCAACTGTCGGTCACGATCGGCGATTTCGCAGATGTGCCGGTCGAGGGTAGCTACCGGTTGATCTACATCGTCTTCAACACGCTCTTCAACCTCTTGAGCCAGGAGGAGCAGGTGCGCTGCTTTGAGAACGTGGCCCATCACCTCACCGACGACGGACTCTTCGTCGTGGAAGCGTTTGTTCCGACCTACCTCACCAGGCTACGCGACGACCAGTACGTGGACGCCGAGCAGGTCGGCGTCGACCACGTCTCATTCGACATCGGGCGCCACGATCCGGTCACGCAGCGGCTCGACGAGAGCCACGTCGTGCTTTCCACCGAGGGCGTGCGCCTCTACCCGATCGTCACGCGCTACGCGTGGCCAAGTGAGCTCGACCTGATGGCTCGAGTAGCCGGGCTGCGGCTGAAGGACCGATGGGCCGGTTGGGAACGAGAGCCCTTCACCTCGACGAGCCGCAACCATGTCTCGGTCTATGGCCACTGATCCACGCTCCAGCGATGGAAGCTTACTTCGCGGCCTCCAATGAGCTGTGGAACCGTAATCAGCCGCCCTCCTGGACTCGGTGGAAAGTCACTGGCTTCGTATTCTCCATGTGGGCGATGCCGCCGCCAACTTCGGGTGCCCGTTGATTCATTCCACGCTCGTGCCTGGCCCGGAGTAGCTCTTGGTAATCGAGAAGCCCGACTAGTTGTTCGACGTCTCGACGTTGGGGTTCCCGCGAACCCGGACCTCGGGAGTGCTCACCAGCTTTGCCGTGCGCAGGGCGTGACCCCGCTGCTGGGATGCGGCCAGTGCCAGAGTCCGTGTCCCGCTGTTGACCGCCAGGCTCAGAGCCAGAGGCCCGAGTACCCCTACGCTGATGAAGCGTCTTGCGGGCGCGACGTCCCCCCGGTGCTGCTGGATGAGTTAGCTCGAAGACGCTGGCAGCGTGCTCCAGATTGAAGCGCGGGAACGCCGGGTTGCCGGTGCATCCCGGCCGTCTTCTTTGCTCAGACTTCGAGCAAAGCTCCGGGTAGGGACCATTTACGAACCGAGGAACCGAAGCACGGCCAACACCCGACGATGATCGGTCTGAGATACAGGCAAGTCGAACTTCGTGAAGATGTTGGCGACATGCTTCTCGACTGCGCCTTCGGAAATCACGAGCTCGCTCGCGATGGCAACGTTTGATCGGCCCTCCGCCATTAGTGAGAGCACATCTCTCTCGCGAACGCTCAACACCGAGATCGAGTCGGCGCGCCGCGACGCTCCTAACAACTGGGTCACGACTTCTGGATCGAGCGCCGTCCCCCCCGACGCAACTCGCACGAGCGCTTCGACGAAGTCGCCCACGTCGGCGACCCGATCCTTCAATAGGTAACCAATCCCGGCCGCGTCGTCCGCCAACAGCTCTGCGGCGTAGCGAGTCTCGATGTATTGGGAGAACATCAAGATCCCAAGTCCCTTATGCACGCGACGGAGCTCGATTGCCGCCCGCAAACCCTCGTCGGTGAAGGTTGGGGGCATGCGGATGTCCACGATGGCTACGTCGGGACGGTCTCTCTCGACGGACTCCTTTAGTGCATCGGGTCTGCTCACTGCGTCCGTGACCACGAAACCCCGATCGACCAACAACTGCACCAGGCCGTCACGCAAGATTGCCGAGTCCTCAGCAATGACGACGTGTATCGGCTCGCTCATCTAAGCGTGAAGCGGCAGGTCCACGGTGACCACCGTAGGGCCGCCCGGCGGGCTCACGATGTCGAACCCGCCATCGACGGCATGCAATCGATCGGCGAGGCCGGTCAGTCCGCTTGACGAGGACCCGACCCTCGAGAGCTGCGCCCCTCCGACTCCGTCGTCGCGCACGACCAGACGCAGCCATCTCCCGTGCTGGGCGCAAGTTATTTCTGCCCGAGAGGCGTTGGCGTGCTGCGCCACGTTCGCCAGTAGTTCTGCCACACAAAAGTAGGCAATGGCCTCAATGGCAGGAGTTGGGCGAACGTTCATCGCAATCGTGACGTCCGTCGGAACGGTGCTGCGCGCCGCCAAGGTGGAGAGTGCTCCTTCGAGCCCGGTGTCAAGAGCCGGCGGGTGGATGCCGCGTGCGAGATCTCGCAACTCGACGATGGCCTCCTTCGCCCCGCGATGGGCGTCATCCACGAGCTCGCGCACTTGATCAAGGTCGACGTGGTCGGTCTCCGCCAATTTTTCCTTGGCCATCCCGAGTCGCATGGCAAGGGCGACCAGTTGCGCTTGGGTGCCATCGTGGAGGTCGCGCTCGATCCGTCGCAAAGTAGCAGCAGACGCATCGACGCTCTGAGCACGGGAGTCTTCAAGCGAGCGCACCCGGGTGGCCATCGGATCGGGACTGAGCAGCGCACGCATCAAGAATCGGTCCATGTAGACCACGACTCGAACGGGCCACGGTGCCAAGAAGACCAGGATCACTCCGGTGCAAAAGATGGCCAGCCCATGGAGCCACCCGGGATTCCCGATCGAGAAATATCCCGGTTGGAAGACGACTCGGACCAAGCCAAATTCCTGGGGTTGATATCCCCCTCCGAATGGGGTGATGAGGCAAGTCAGCGCGTCGAACCACACGCTGAACGCAGCAAAGATCCCGAAGCTCGCTAACGGGACTTTCACGACCACGTAAGCCACCGCTCGCCAGCCGGTGCGGTCCCGAAGCGCTGACTGAAGCCAGCCCAGGAATCCGCCGCGCGGCGCGAACGGATCTGGTTCTTCGATCTGTTCGCCGAGAAACGCTCGCGCGATTCCTCGTTGGAGGCCCCCGATTCCCCTCGCGGCACGAATAGAAAGCCCGAGAACCGCGAGCCCGAAGAAGGTGATGGCGAATACGACACCCGCCGCCATCGTGAGCCCGATAATGGCGAAGCCGAAGCCTGCGAGCGCCGCCCCGAGGAGCAGGGAACAGAGCTCTGACCAGGTCCGCTTACTAAACGGTGTACACAACATTGTGCGACCGAGCTCACGGACCTGGGTCTCGAGCTCTTGTGACACGATCACCATCTCGTCAATCCGCTCACGAAGACACACCACCTGATCTCATCGAACTCTCCCATTCATCGCGCCGTCGCACCGTCGAGGCGAACGAACACCTGACGCATTCCAACCTAAAGTTTGCGCGCAGGATTTAGAAGACTGCTAGCGGGTCTCTCCGGATGGGGCTAGCCCCCTACGGGAGTGCAGCGACCAGGTGCGACCTCGGCAGCTACGGCCATAGCCGGTCCGCTCCCGAGAGAATATGCTCGGCCTGTGCAACTGCCCGAGCGCCAAGCGATCCTCACGCCGCTCACCGAGGCGGCGATCTTCCTCGTACTTACGGTGGACTCCGGCTCCGAGGAAGAGGTTCGTGGGCTGCTCGCAGATGTCTCTGGCCTGACGCGATCGGTCGGATTTCGGATCCCCGACGGCGAGCTGACCTGTGTCGTAGGTCTCGGCTCGCTGATCTGGGACCGCCTCTTCGGCCAACCGCGTCCGGCCTCCTTGCACACCTTTCGTGAACTGACTGGGCCAATGCACACGGCAGTCGCGACACCTGGCGACCTGCTGTTCCATATCCGGGCTCATCGCCTCGACCTGTGCTTCGAGCTCGCCGAGCGACTGCTTGATCGACTCTTAGGACATGTGCGGGTCGTCGACGAGGTTCACGGGTTCAAGTATTTCGAGGAGCGTGACCTTCTCGGCTTCGTGGATGGTACGGAGAATCCGGCAGGAGCGGCGGCGGTAGCGGCGGTCGCAATAGACGACGACCCCGAGTTCGCAGGCAGTAGCTACGTCGTAGTCCAGAAGTACCTCCACGACCTTGCCGATTGGGACGCTCTGCCGGTCGAGCAACAGGAGCTAGCCGTCGGCCGGTCGAAGCTGTCCGACATCGAGATGGCGGACGACCTCAAGCCGACCAACTCCCACGTGGCGCTCAACACCATCGTCGATGACAACGGTGAGCAGCGTCACATCGTGCGCGCCAACATGCCATTCGGTCGGGTCGGCGCACGCGAGTTCGGGACGTACTTCATCGGTTACACCTCCAACCCAGACGTCATCGAGGAGATGTTGACGAACATGTTTCTCGGCAAGCCGCCGGGCAACCACGATCGGATCCTGGACTTCTCAACGGCCGTGACCGGCAATCTGTTCTTCGTGCCGACCGCCGACTTTCTCGACGACCCACCGCGCCGCCAGTCTGAGATGCCCGATGCCACAGCGCCAAGAGCCGAAGGCGTGAGCGAGGACGGGTCGCTCGGAATCGGCAGCCTGAAGGGAGCATTCACATGAACCATCTGCTTCGCCCAGTCGCGCCTCTCAGCGACACGGTTTGGAAACTTCTCGATGAGGAGGCACGTGCACGCGCGACTCCCGCGCTCGCCGCTCGCAAGCTCGTCGACTTCTCCGGCCCATTCGGCTGGGAGCATTCTGCAACGAACCTCGGGCGCACGACCCGGCTGGCGTCGGGGCCGAGCGAGGGAGTGTCAGGGCTAAAGCGACGTGTACTTCCTCTCGTCGAAGTTCGTGCGGACTTCGAGTTGTCACGAGCAGAGCTCAGTGACGCGGATCGCGGCGCCGATGACACCGACCTCGAGGCGCTCGACAAAGCTGCCCATCAAATCGCCTTGGCGGAGAACGTCGCTGTCTTTCACGGCTGGCCAAGCGTGATCACCGGAATCGCCGAGGCCTCGCCCCACAAACGACCGGCGCTCGGCGAGGAGACGGACGGCTATCCGCGGCAGGTGGCCGGCGCCGTGGAGCGGCTCCTCTCAAGCGGTATCACCGGGCCGTACGGTCTGGCGCTCGGCCCGGATCAGTACCGGCGGGTAGTCGAGACCGCGGAGCACGGCGGCTACCCGCTGCTGGACCACCTGCGCAAGATCCTGGAGGGCCCGATCGTCTGGGCACCTGGGGTGGAGGGAGCTGTCGTGCTCAGCATGCGGGGTGGCGACTTCGTGTTCGAGTGCGGCCAGGATCTGTCGATCGGCTACGACTCACACGACAACGAGGTCGTGCGGCTGTATCTCGAGGAGAGCTTCAGCTTCCACGTTGCGACACCCGAGGCCGCGGTAGCGCTGAAGCCGTAGCAGAGGCGGGATGACGCCTTCGCGGCACGGTGGGAAGGGCTGATCCGGTTGCGCAAGCCGACTTACACTCGCCTCGAGCTGAGTAAAGCGCAGTGCAGTTTATGCAACCCCTGCAAGTGCCCGCTGCTGCTCGTCAGACCGCCCCGCTCCCGTCGTCGAGGGCCGGATGCTTCGGTTGGCTATCGACGGCACCGAGCCGACGCGTCACCGGACGGGTGAGGAGGATAGCGACGACACACTGCGCGACACCCGCCAGCAGAAGCGGTAGCCGCAGGCCGCCGAGGATCGCGAGGCCTCCTGCGGCGAGCGCTCCGCATGGTGCGGCACCCCAGACGATGCCGCGCCATGCTGACCCGACGCGGCCCATGAGCCGATCAGGGGTGAGACGCTGACGCAACGAGATCGCTACGACGCCGCCGCATCCGACGGCGAAACCCACCACAGCAAACGCCCCGCCGGCGATCGCCCAGCTGTGAGAGGCGGCCATCACGAGATAGCCGACTCCGGACACCATGGCACTCCCGAGGAGCGTCCACACGGTGCCGAGGCGCTTCGCGACGCGATTCGCCAGCAGCCCGCCGAGCACGTTCCCCGCTCCCTGGGTGGCGAGGAAAGCCCCGTACGCGCTCGCGTGCACGCCCCAGTCCCGGGTCGCGACAAGGACGAGCACGCCGGAGACGAGGCCCTGCAGCCCGGCGAGTATGGCGATGAGCGAGACGAGGATTCGGAGGTTGCGGTCGTGAAAAAGCTGCCGAAGGCCATCGGACAGCTTGCCGCGATCCGTCTCCGGCTTCGGGCGATTCGTACGGAGGCCAAAGAGTGAAAAGCCCGATGTCACCATGGCAACCGCGTCAGCGAGGAACGGAACTGCCCGCGCCACACTGAACACGATGGAGCCGAATACGGGACCTGCCATGTTCTCCGTCGCAGCTTCTGTGCCGAAAAGAACGCCGTTGGCTCGGTTGAAGTCCGATGCGGCAATCAACTCTGGGACGGCAGCCTGAGACGCCGAGTAATAGATAGCGCGCAAGCTTCCGTTCGCCAGTACGAATACCAAGAGTGTCAGGAGGTCCATCTCGTGTAGGCCCACGAGGAGCGCCATCAACGACAACACGAAGCCCCGGGCAACGTTCGCGATCGCCATGACGCGACCCCGCTCGAAGCGGTCGGAGAGCGCGCCGGCATGCAGCGCGAGGAATAGCCACGGAAGACTGTTGGCTGCTACGACAGCAGAAACAGCGAGCGGACGCGGGTCCACGACGACAGCCAACAGCGGCACGGCGCCGTAGATGAATCCGTCACCGAAGCTCGACACGGCAAACGTGGCCCACAGGCGCCGGAAGCGTGGGTTGAGCGGGCTCTGGTTGGTCGGCGTCCGGCGACCAGTCGCAGTGCCGCGGTGGCGCTTGCCGTTTGCTGGCTGTGCCACCGCGTCGACCATTTTCACCATCCTCGTGCATCACGGACCGGATTACCCGGGTAGCCCCTGTTCCGGTTGCGAGGGGACCGTCTCAATGCAGGTGCCGACGGTCGCGGCGACGGCGACCGAGGAGCTGAGAAAAATCCTAAGGCTCGCCGGTCGCCGTGCCGATACTTGTTGTGAGGGCCCCCCAGACTGTCATAGGGGGCTAGGAGTTACGTCTCAGGCGGCTAAAGCCGCCTCAGATCGGCCACTTTTCGTCACAGCTAGCCAAATCGACCACCTCCCTTCCAACCAATAAGGGGCCGCGGTCGGGGATCAGAGGGCGTCTTCACCGTGCTACCGGTGTGCCCTCGATTCCCCGCGCGGCAATCCTGCCAGGGAAAACGGGTGTCAAGCAATAGCTAATGCTTCATCGGCGCGCCGAAGGGGGCCCTCGTCTATCGGCTGGCGGATCCCAGACTCGCCATGGCGAGACGGGACGGCAACGGCTCTAGGCCAGTTCTTCGAGCCTGCCCGCGATCACTCTCAGTGGGTGTACGGCTGGCAATTTGGTGAACTTGAGTCTCGGGTCGGTAGCCAACCAGCGGGCGAGATCATCAGCATAAAGCGGGGGTGACAGGTAATAACCCTGCATAGCGTCGCACTCGGCAACAGAGAGGATCGCGCAGGTCATCTCGTCTTCGGCCCCCTCGGCGACGACCGTCAGCCCGAGGGAATGCGCCATAGCGATTGAAGAGCGGACGATAATCGCGTTGCTCTTGTCGGTCGCAATGTTGGCAACGAAGGAGCGATCGAGTTTCAGCTCGTTGATCGGCAAATGGTGAAGGTAGGCGAGCGACGAATGACCGGTGCCGTAATCGTCGACCGCGATACGGACGCCGAGCTCGCCAATTTCAGCCAGCACTCGACTGGCTTCGCCGATATCGGCCATCACTGCGGTCTCGGTGATCTCGAGCGACAGTGCGTGCGGTGGTAGCTCGTTCTCCAACAGCCGGGCGGCGACCTTCGCCACGAGCGAGCGGTCCGACAGGTCGCGACCGGAGAGGTTTACCGAAAGATCGATTTCGATACCAGCTCGCCACAGCTCGCTGATCTGACGGCAGCCCTCTCGGAGGACAAAGTCCGTGATCTTCGTGATGAAGCCCATCTGCTCAGCGATGGTGATGAACTCGTCCGCCGGCACGTGGCCGTGATCCGGATGAAACCAACGAGCTAGGGCCTCGACGCGGACGATCTCACCGGTCGAGATATCGGCAATGGGTTGGTACATGAGGCTGAGCTGTTTCCCAGCGGAAACTGCCTCAGCAAGTTGTCCGCCAAGGAGAAGCCTGCGCTGCATACTCTGGTCATGGGCGGCCGAGTACAGCTCGATGCCCGAGCGACGATCCTTGGCCTGATACATAGCGATGTCAGCTCGTTGCAGCAGAGTGGCAATGTTGTCGCCGTGGTCGGGAGCCAGTGAGATGCCGGCGCTGGCCGTGACGGCAAGCGCGATCCCGTCGACGTCCATTGGGCCTGAGATGGCCGCTGCGAGGTCCCGGACGATGCCAATGGCCTCTTCCGGACCAATGATCCCGGCAATGACGAGGGCGAACTCGTCCCCGCCGAGCCTCGCCACCGTGGCCTTCCCATTTGCGGCTCGTACGAGGCACTCGGCGACCTCGCACAGGAGGCGATCCCCGGTGCCGTGGCCGAGGGTGTCGTTCACCTCCTTGAACCGGTCGAGGTCGAAGAGCGCGACGGCGGCGCGGCCCGTGTCCGCCAACGACGCCGCCGCTCGCTCGAGGAAAAGTCGGCGGTTAGGGAGCCCGGTGAGGGCGTCGTGAGTCGCCTGATACGTCTTGCTTTCTGCCTCGAGGCGTAGTTCTTCCACGAGACGCGCCCTTTCCATCGTCGCGCTGGCATGCGCAGCGAGCGCTTCGAACAGGCGGAGGTCGTCCTCATCGAAAGGCTCGAATCCTTCGTCCCGGTCGAGGCCGACGAGCGCGCCGAGCACGCGGTCACCGCTCGTGAGTGGAACGACGATGGCATCCTGGAATTCTCCGAGCAATGAATCCAGAACGACCTCCTGACCCCGGGCGTTCCCACTGCCCACGAACAGCCGTGCCTTGTTGTGAGCGATCACCTCGGCGACGAGCGACCGGTCGTCGAGAGCTGTTGCCTCGCTGCTCGATCGCTCAGCACCGTTGAGGCCGAGCCGGTGGACCATGCGCGTCTCGTCGAGAAGCACGAGCTCGGCGCGGCGGGTTCGCATTACCGTCTGCACCTGTTCGAGGATGACCCAGGCAGTGCCTGACGTCTCGAGCGACGTGACGGCCACGGACTTGCTGAAGTCGTACAGCTGCTGGAGCGCGCCGAACCGGTCGGTGAGACGCAGGTAACCGCGATAGGCGAACACGATGAGCGCCCCCACCAGCGCGAGCGGGATGATGGCCCACATGTCCCACCAGGCCGCGTCGAGCACGACGAAGGCGAGCCCGATCGATGCGATGAGAACCAGAGCAGAGACTATGGTGGCCGACGAGTACTGCTCCTGGCGGGCTTGACCATAGAGGAGTCGCACGACGCTGATGGAAAGGTGGGCGGCGATTGCCGCAGCCGCCAGTGCCACGACCCCGGCTGCCCAGCTGACAGGTCCGACTGCGCTGTGTGAGCCGAGTAACTGGCGGTAGAGGCACGCGGCAATGGCGGCCGTCGCTACACCCGCCGAGAGGTTGTACGCGAGCTTGTGGAGAGGCTGACGGCGGACGGCCCCGAAGACGATGCCTTCAGCAAACAACCGACTGGCCGCGAGCAGCCATGGAGCGACGATGACCAAGCCGAGCAGCAAGGGAATCTCGCTCAAAGCGACAAGAGAGACCTGGCCTCGCACGCGGACCGAGACCGGAGCGAGGTTCACGGCGGCGAACAGCACAACGAGCAATACGACGGCGATCGGCTCGGGCACGAGAGGGCGGATGGCCGCGAGGTTCGAGGCAGGCCCCCAGAGCAACAGCGCGGCAGTAGCCGCGAACAGGAATCCCGAGAATACGAAGACGCGGATGACCGCGCCCGCGCCTCTAACCGAAGGGGCGCGCTTAGCGAAGCGGTCCTCTCTGGCCACGAAGAAGATTATCGGCAGGTCGACCAAGTACTTGAGAGATTATTCTCTGAAGCTCGGCGGCGTGTGCCACCTCGATGGCGATCGCGCCGACAGAGGTCGGGTACGCCGGCCAGCCGTGCTCGGCCGAGTAGCCGGCGTCGCCTGAGTGAGGTCCGACCTCGGCACGCTCGACTTGCCTTACCGAGCTGCGTGCACCACGTCGCGCATGATCGCTCACGGCGGGTAACGGGGCGTTACTGGCGTGCACGTATCGAAACAGCGACTTCAGCATGATCAGGCCACATGCCAACCGCGGCTGTAGCGGTTCTGAACAGGGGCTTTACGGCGCGATCGGGGGTTCAGGGACGGCGTGACTCCCACGTGACCCAAGACTCGCGGGCACGCTTTCGCCTAGTTGGTCGGGGCTCCCGATCTTCCTACCTGAGGCAAAAGCACCCAGTCACCGGAACTCGGTCCAGAGAACCTAAGCGGCACACGGCGGACGGCTCAGCCTGAGGCGGACGGCTCATTCAACTCTGCTCAATCCAGGGTCTCCGGAGTCGATTGGCGCTCGCAGACAGGTCTCCGCTTCATCCAGCCTGCACATCTGAGCAAGCAGGGCACCGAGCACGACGCCTACCTGCAGAGATTCGGCGGCAGCCGGAGTCAGTACCTGCTCCTCGTGCTGCGGAACGGCTCCGTGGTTGCTGATTGTCGGGTTCTAGTGCCGCACGCTGGGGTGCGGCGACACGGCGTGGTTACGGAGATGCTCGTAGATGACGCTGGTACGCACGTACAACGCCTGCCCGCCGAACGAGCTCCGTCTGCGACAGCGCCGCCCGGATGAGAAACGCGAGCCTTTCCGGTTGGATGCAACCGAACTCGAGTGCGGGTCGTGTTAAGTGTGTGGAGTTGGCCGAGGATCGGCAGGTGACGGATCGCTCCGCGAGAGAAGCCCCGCCCTCCCAGTTCAACTTGGTCGTGACGTTCGTGGATGGGACGACCGGCGTTGTGTTGGCCTCCAATGACGCGTACAACGCCCACCTGCCGGCTCTGCCGGTGTTCGGTTCATGACCAGATTCAGGGAGTACGTCGGAACGATTCCACTAGGCGGACGCGTCGGGAGGCGGCCGGAAGCTCTGCTTGAGACTGCAGCAAGAGCTCGGTCGTCGAGCTGACCTGGTCCGCCGGCAGCACTGCCGCGATCTGGCGCTCCAGGTTGGAGAGATCTCTTCCCGAGTAGCGCTCGGTCCAGCGGTCGAAGGCGTCGAGGAACCGGTCGACATCTAGCTAACTGAGCGGCACGACCTGTTCTGGCGAAGTCGGACGCGCCCTGGGAGACACCCCAACAGCGGCGTGGTGCGGGTACCGATAGCGTTTAAGCCACGGCGAGCGCCGCGTCGGGAGGACATACGTGCGAGCCGAGCCTTGCACCTATGACTCCGGCACGTTTCGCTGAGGTGCTGTCGACCGAAGGAGGCCCTTTCATGGACATCGTCCGTAACCCGGATGGCACCCTGGTGGTGCCCGTCCAGCAGGAACGGCAACACGATACAGACGAGTCCGCGGAAGCGTCATCCGGCGGCACTGATGGCGAGGCGACGCAGGCGAACGCGAAGCCTGCAACCCGGCTGATCCACCCGGGAGAAGGCGGGTATGACGAGGCGCTAGCCGACTGGGATCTGCAACAGAACCCCGAACGTGCGCCGGTCATATCGACCGCGACCGGCCGGCAAGACGCCATGACCCTTGTGAACGCCGTGGCGACCTCGCCCGATCATGCGGTTGCGGCGGCAGTGAAGGCGCTCGAACACCCCGAGGCGACCGGCGAAGCATTGCGGCACGTTCTCGTCGGCGGCGTTCACTCGGTCGAAGACTTTGCCGCTGAGCTCGCAGAGGCGAAGGGCGGCGAGCCGCTACCCGCGCACGAGACGACGAAGATCATCGGTGAGGTGCTGGCTGAGCTCGATCGATGATCAAGTCGATCCACCTCGTCTCGGTCCGGCTAACTAGCTGGACGCCCGGCTGGACGTCGCCTGGATGGTCCGCGATGAGGATGCTCAAGGTCTCGTTGCGTCCTCCACCGATGTGTAGCCAAGGAACTCATCAATTCTGACCTTCAGCGCCATTGCTGAGGGATATCGATTGATATCTCATCTAGGACCGTGCCCCAGAGATCTCCTAGGCTCGTCATTTCCGATCACTTCGCACTGGGAGGCGCCTGACCCTGCTAGACGCCGCTTCCGGCTCAGCTGGCATCGACCTGCTGCAGCAAACGTCGCACTGCTGCCTCGAGTTCCCGAAGGTCCTCGGTCACAGTGGCTTCCACGATGGCGTGTGAAGTGTCGACGTAAACGATGAGCGAGTTGATCGCGCATCCTGGCGATCTGTGCCCAGGGCAAGCTCGGTTCACTCTCAAGGAGCTCGCTCGGCAAGGACTTGACGGCTTCGCCGATCTCGATGAGTCGAACCGTACAGCGTCGAAGACCAACCCATCGTCGAGACCTCCTCGTCGAAGGTGAGAACGGATGGCGTCGAGCGCCGACACGATGTCAATCAGGCGCTGACGGTCTTGACGGCAACCACAACCGCCTCGACGAGCACGAAAGGCGCTAGCTGTGGTTTGAGATCACTGGCTGGAACGAGATCTACCTGGACACCGAGGAGCTCCTCGAGCTCCTCTCGGCAGCGACCGAGGGTGAACAGTCCCACGCCTGAAGGTACATCGATGAGCAGATCTACGTCGCTGTCTTCTCGATCCTCGCCCCGAGCGACGCTGCCGAACACGCGAGGAGTTCCCAACCCATAGCGCGCGACCACCTCGCGCACCTCGTGACGACGGGTACGTACGCGCTCGCCGAGCGGGCCCGTGAGTTGGTTGAGTCGCGGATCCGAAAGGCCGATGTCAAGCTCGAATCCGCTGGAGTTCACGAGGCGGGCCAGGGTTGGCAACGACGGCTGGCGACCGCCGGACTCATAGGCACTAACCACGCTTTGAGTCACGCCTGCGCGACGAGCGAGTTCCACCTGCGACAGCCCCGCGCGCCGCCTCGCTTCTCTGAGCAACGCACCAGCCGCCTCCATTAGTCCAATATAGCGGATCGTAGATGGCTAGCCATGACGAGTGCGCTGGCTGGGGGCACTGAGGTCAGACCAGCGTCGACCGGTATCACCAGTATCACTGCCTTCGCGCACGATCGCGCAGGGCTGCGGTCAACCAAGCCGAAACGGCCCCAGCCCAAGCCCTTGACCAGGGCTTTTCGGGATAGGAGAGAGAGACAGGGGGAACCGGTACAGAGACGAGAGAGCGGAGAGAGGGAGAACGGCGAGAGCAGTAGGCAGTGCGAGAGCGGAGAGGAGCAGCCAGCCAAGCCAGGGGGGTGAGGCAGAACGGCGAGAGTGNNGGCGTGAGGCAGAACGGCGAGAGTGCGGAGAGCGATGAAGCAGGGGGGGCAGCCAGCCAGAGGCGTGAGGTAGAACGGCGAGAGTGCCCGGAGCGATGGTGGCAGAGCCAACCAGCCAGCCAGAGGCGTGAGGCGGGAGAGGCGTGAGCGGAGCGGCGGGGCTGGGGGGGGTGGGACCCGGGAGCGGCCGGAGCCCGCCAGCCAGCCCGGGAGCGGTGTCAGGGTCGAAACCTCGGTTGTCGGATATCAACTGTTTCCACTTGAACACCGAAGCGGTCGTCGAATGCCTCCCACTCTTCGACCGCCAGAGCTGGTACAGACCGATGCATCGTGATCGTGAATTGATCGAAGAACCCCTTCTGGCCCAGAAGGACGGGCCATGCCGGCGTCCAAGTCTCTAGGAAGCCGACCTCAGCCCGCCATGTCGCTATGGGGGGTTCCGCTCCACCGAAAACGCTCGGGAACAGCTCGATCCCCACTTCGACAAACTGGGCCATTCGCGTTTCGCCCCCGAGGCCGATTTCAACCTCTACCGCGTTATCGAGCGAGACACCTATTTCCCGCGCCAGTCCGGGAGCTGCGTAGCAGCGCTCCGAACCCGAGTCAACAAGCGCAGCGATACGCGTCGACGGGAAACGATCGGAAAGGCGCACAATGACAGCCGGGCGCAGGGGCGCAGACTGGCCGAGACGATGCGCTGCGGCGTCCGCCGGATCTTCCAGATAAGGAAAGATCCAGGACTGCCTCTGACCGGGCAACTATCCGAAGCCAACCAGTTCTGGCTCTGTGGGGTTTGGAGACCTCAGGACGGTCGCATCCTTGATGCCGCGCTCGTGCAGGGCCATGATTACCTGGTCGAAGGTGTCACGTGCCTCAACTATTTCGCCCTCGCGAATGGCAACCCACTTGCCGGGTACTTCTCCCAACAAGTCCGCCATTCGGATTGGTTCCAAGTGCCGAATCTCTCGTCTGGCGGCTGTCACGCGGCCCCTTCGTATGCGCTTCAAGCTCCTGGTAAGACGATAACGGACTCGCACAGACACAATTCTCGCAAAATTGTAGGATCAGGTGGTGGATGCGGCAGCTGACGTTCCGTACGGTCCGTACACGATCCAGAACACCAGAGCCATCTCGATCCCTGCCGAGCTGATGCGGGACTTGGATCTGGCTAAGGGCATCGACCAGGCGCACTGGATCAAGAACCCGGCACTGCCCGGCACTCTGGTTCTGGTCCCCGCGAAGATGCTCGCCCGGGTGATGCCCGACATACTCGCGGCGTTGCGGGAGCTGCCCGACCCCCCTCCGGACACTTAGACCCCCCTACCGCATTCACCCGGGCAGTCTGCGTCGGCCATCCGGAGGTGGGGGGTACGGCAACCTACGACTGGGCGGCGGGTCTGGCACGCGGAGGGCTAGCGCTCATACATAGTCGCGTGCTGCGTCTGACTCGTATAGCGCGGTCACCTTTCCGCCTTCGAACGTGTGCACGGCCATACGGACGCTTGAGTCCTGCAGATCGAGCGATCGCAGTTGCTCGCCGACTTTGGCGACAGACTCGATGCGGAGAAACTCGGCGGTGTACTTGTCCGCGTAGTCGGCGAGCGCTCGCAGCTTGGACTTGGCATCGGCGAGATGGTCCCCGTGCGGGTCGACGATTGAGGCGGCGAGCGAGCCGTCGTCGCGGCGGGAAATGACCAGGAAGTCGACTTGCAGTGACTTCCAGTTGCCGCTCTCGTCTTGGTAGGCGACGCGCAGCGCTGAGCGGGCAGCACGGGCAGGGTTGCGGTACCAGGCGACGGTCGACTTTCGTGCGATCTCCGTGTTAACGACAACGGTTTCCCAGTCGTTGAGCTTCGCTGGGATGGTGCCGGTGGCGTCGGTGTAGAGGTGGCCCTCGAAGCTCGGGTACGTGTTTCCCTCGGCATCCTCGGTGGGTGCGACCTCGTTGAGCGGCAGCTCAATGCCGACCCGTTCTAGCTGCGAGGTCTGCTCCTGCACCCTCATGTAGGCGTCGCGCGTGGCGCCGGTGGTGTTCTTGATCTCGACAGCGAATCTCGTGAGCTGGTCGTGGACCCACGTCGTTGCTGTGGAGTCGAGTTCGGCGAGCACGTCCTTGATCATCAGCAGCGCCGCCACCTCCACGCGGATGTCACGCGGGTCGGCATCGGGGTCCGCAGTCCGACGATAGGCGAGGTAGTCGCTGCCCACGCCCTCGCGGACGGACTTGATTACGCGACGAGTGTCCCGATCAACGTCTCGGGCATGCGTCGCGATGGAGCGTGTTGCCACGCCGACCTCCTGCCCGGTGTGCGTGAGCGTCGTCCTGCTGATCTCGGCGGTCTCTATGTTGCTGACGTTCTCTGCGACCTGGTCTGCGTACTGCGCGGCGAGGCCGTCGAGCTTGCTGTTGAGCACCTTGCGGAGGTCCTCGCCGGCGCGGTGGTTGAGCGCGCCGCCAGGGAGCTCCGAGTCCGTAAGGAGCTTTGCGAGGATCTTCGCCCTGCGTAGCGGGCTAGCGAGTGGGTCGGGAGTCGGAACGCTCGGGAGCGACTCGACCAGTTCGAACACCTCTTGCGGGACCTGCTGGTTCCTCGGGAACAGCCGGGTTCGGATGACGACCTCGGCTGGGACGCCCTCGCCGGGCCGTTCAAGTTCGTCTTTGATCTGAGCGAGTGACTTCCGGTTGAACAGCGGCAGGTAGCACGCGACGGAGTTCAGGACATCGTCGGTTGAGACACGCCGCGCGAGCGGCTGGCGCACCATGCGACCGATCACCTGTGCGATGTGCGTCGAGTCCGACGCAGGCCGCTCGCTGTAGAGGACCTCGGCGCGAGGGCAGTCCCACCCGGTCGAGATTGCCTCCTTGGCGAGCACGACGCGGATGTCGCACTCGTCCTGGATCGACTCGGGATTCACCCATCGGATGCGGCGATCGGCGACATCGAGGTCTTTGTGCTCGCCGAATACGTTCACGACAGCATCGGGGCCGAGGCCGGGCCACTGCGAATCGAGCACGCCGATCAGCTCAGCCAGCTTTGCCTCGGACGACTTGTCTGGCACCTGGATGACGAGGATCGGCAGCACAGCGGGCTCGTGCTCTGCCTCGGCGTACTCAGTCCATCGCTTCTCGTAGTCGAGCGCGCTCTCGACCGCCTCGCGCAGCAGTGTCGAACCGAATGTACCTGCTTCGGCTGGTTCGTCGAGCAGGATCTGGTCCTTCACCAGCCCTGATGAGCGCACCTTGGCGAGATCGACAGCGACTGCCGGTAGAAGGGTGCGGTCGCTAATGCCTGCCATCGTCGCCTTGAACCGGTCGATCGTCGCGGAGATGCCCCACACGACAGGTACAGGTGGGTTGCTGCCGGCTTGGCCATTGATAATCCGCTGCACGATTGTCGACCGATCGCGCTCCACCTTCATGCCCTTGTGGGCTTCGTCGAGGACGAGGTACAGGTCGACGTCGCCGCCGTTGATCGTGTTGGCGATGACGTCCCACATAGAGATCTCTCGAAGGTTGTTGCCGCCTTGGGCGAGCCCACTGTTCTTCGAGAGCTTCTGGACATTGAGGAAGTAGACGCGGCCTGCGCGGAGGTCTCGTTCGATGAAGTAGTTGTCGACGATGATCACCTGGTTCGGGTGCAGCAAATCGGACGCCTCGACCATCCGCTTACGCGTCTGCCGGTTCAACGCCGGGTCATCAGTGACCCAGAGGAATGACGCCCGCGCATCAGACTCGGCAGCGAGGTCGGACGAGCCGTGCAAGACAGCCTCGATCACGGCCGTGGCGATGACCGTCTTTCCGGAGCCAGTCACTGCCGAAAGAGCGAACGACGAGAGCGTCTCATGAGTGGTCCAAAGGTCGAGAGCCGTGTCAAGCCGTTTGAGGACGGTGACGGCGGCTTGCCGCTGGTAGTCGAAGAGGTCGTACCTCACTCGGGCTCCGCCTCGATCGTCACCATCTTGCGGGTGTTCAGACCGAAGGTCGACAGGTAGTTCTCGTAAAGCCGCACCGCTTCGACGGATGCCGGAAGCTCGGAGACGATGGCGGCGAAGATCGACGGCGAGTCGGTCACGATGAACACGGTCCTGACGCCGTCGTGCAGGCTCGACACGAAGCTGCGCCAGTGATCGGGGTTGAACAGCACGCCGTAGGTATCCATGACCGCGTGGTGCGGCGCGTCATGCTCGATCATCTCCCCGCGGCCCCCGGCCCGCAACCACAGCAATGGTGCGAGGCCGGTAAATGCTGCTGATACCTCGATATCCTCCGGATCGAGGTACGTCAGCTCAAAGAACTCGACGTTTTCGTCCAGGCCTTCGGACATCGGGAACTCGTCGACGAAGCGGTAGCTGCCGTTAAGGCGCTCGCCTTCATGCGTCACTCCTGTGATTGCGGCGGTGATGCGCGGCCGCGTGATGTGTTCAAATATCCCGAGCGCCTCCCACTCGGGATCACCAGGACGATAACCACGCGACCGGAGTGATCGCGCCTCTTCGACCGAGACCTCGTTGTTAGTGACCAGGATTGATTGGCGCCTCCCGCCGTCCTGTCGGTTCAACCGAGCGAGAGCGTGTGTCGTCGTTCCAGACCCGCCAAAGAAGTCCAGCACTACGGCATCGGGCTTCCCGTGGACAAAGAACCTGATCGTGTCCTCCACCGCGTATAGCGACTTCGGGTATGGGAACGAGCGTCCAGGTAGCAGAGCCGACACCAGCTGGGTCCCGTAAGCTGTCGCCCCGTGCGCATCGAGGTTCCAGACCGACTTCGCCTGTTGCACCTTGGAGCCGACGTGGCGGACGGTCACTGCGCCATGTTCGTCGCGGCCGTCTACGACGATCTGCCCTTCTTGGATCTGCTGCCGCTGACCCTCGGACAAGTACTCGATCGTTACCGTCCTGCCGCCCTTTTGGAAGTACGAGCGAAGTAGCCCCTGAGCACGAAGCTGCAGAACATTGTCGGGTGACAGCTGCCACCGTGACTCCTCGCCCTTGCTGTTCAGCGGCCATACGGTCAGGCATCCTTCCCTCTCGGGCACAGTCGACCTGTCCACTCCAAGGGGGAGAGATTCCCCTGCGCCGCAGATCTGTCCGAACTGGGTGTCGACATAGATCGGAAAGAACGAACCCGGCCGATCCGACCGACGCCACTCCGAGCCCCGGCGCCGGAGCCCCACCCAACTGACGAGGCCGTTGCTGCTCACCTCAGTAGGCCGAGGGTCCGAAAGCATGTCGTTGCTGTGAACTGCCTGACCGACGTCACCGATGTAGACGAACAACAGGTACTCGTCGACCCGAGCAAACCCCTGCTTGCGCGGAACTCCCTTGCGATTCACCACGCTCGAGACCATCTGGACCTTGGTGTCTGCGAACAACTGCTGGAGCAGCAGCCCAAGTCGAAGGAACTCCTTCTCGTCGATCGTTACGATCAGGACCGAGCACTCCGGATTCAGCAAACTCTTGGCAAGCCGCAACCGACGGTGCATGAAAGCAAGCCACTTGCTGTGGCGGTAAGAGTCGTCGCTGTCCACGTAGTCGTTGTTGTACTTCCAGTCGCGCGCTCCCGAGTTGTAAGGGGGGTCGATGTAAATACAGTCGATCTTGCCGGCGTGCGTGAACTGCAGCGCTTCGAGGACGTGGTAGTTCTCCCCTTTGATGACGACGTGCGCGGGCTTGTCGCCGCCCGCCCTCAACGAGCCGAGCCGGCGCAGCCCCGGATAGATCGGCTCACCGAAGTCAGCGACTACCACCAGGTCTTCGACAGCAACCGTCTGCATATCACCGTCAACAGTCCGAACGGTTGCCTTGCCCCGCCTGACATCCACGACTTCATGTGGTTCGTCGTGATCGTGGTCCCGGAGCACGACCCGGGTGCCGCGCCGGACGCTGTGCTCGGGAAGCCGGACGCGCTCGGGCAAGTGCTCCTCGAAGACGAGTCCGAACCGGCGCTTCGCACGTAGCAGCTCCACCTGGCGCTTCAGGTCAGCTCGAAGCGTCGGATCGGCAACCTTGTCGAGAAGAACGTCGAGTTCGCTCGCCATACCTCAGCGGTCCCCATTGTCGGAAGGGCTACCGAGCTGCCTGTTCTCAGCCATCGACGTCGTCGGTGCGCTCGACCAAGGCGACGTCTTAGGCTGCGAGCCGGAGACCTTCGGCGGTAAGGAAACCTGGAGCATGTCGCCCGCCTTCCAGAGCGTCTCCTCGTAGCCGAGCGGCTCAGCCTGCTTGGAACGGCTGCCAGTTCGGGCCAATCCCCTCAGCTCCGACGGGCCATCGGACGCAGGTGAATCAGAATGATGCGAGACATGCGTCCGATGTTAGGAGCCATTGGCGCTCGGCGCCCTTTAGGCGCTAGCAGGCCATGAATCTCGCGGCTGGAGGCTGATCAAGCTCAGACGCGGGTAAGCCGAAACTCGCTTGCGGGGACTAGCCGTTCGAGGAACTCCTCGACAGCCTTAACGACGAGAAAGTTGATCGAGAGGTCTCGCTCGTCTGCCGCTTCCTTCAGCTGTTCATGGATGGCCTCGGGAAAGCGAATAGCGGTGGTCATGCGGTTCTTCGAGGACGCCATAACTACAGCGTAGTAGTTACAGCAGTGTGATGTCAAGACGCGCGCGATCTGCTTTGATAGCGCGCGCGCAGCACTTCGCAAGCGGATCGCTCGGGTTGTGGATCCGCGACTTTGGACGCGGAGCGCTCTAGCCTTTGACTCGCAAGTACACATAACGAACAAAGCCCCGACCCAATGGGCCGGGGCTTGTCCGGATCAGAGCGAGCTCTAATCGCTATTGGCAAGGCTGAGCGTACCCACCGCCCAGCCCGCGTGTCGGCAGCTCGCCTTGGACGGACAACGTCCTTCAAAGGAGGATCCGACATGCCAAACTGCACGCCGAGCGTGGCACGGCAGGGGTGGAAGCTCTATCAGGCATCCACTCCGCCGCCCTCGCTCACTGAGATCAACGAGGCGCTCGAACTGTCGGGCGACGGGCCCGTCAGTTCGCGGACCTACAGGCACTATCGAAAGCTCGCCGCGCATAAGTTGAGGGACTACCTGCCGATCAACGAGCTTGACGTGAGGCTCAAGTTGGGCGAGTAGCCGTCTGTTCGATAGCGGCGACTTCAGCACCGACCAAACTGGCCAACGCTGGCCAGTGCCGCGGAGCCGGGACCCGGAGCCCTCGGCGGAACTTGCTCGCAGCAGACGTCGAGATTCCGGTCGCAGCGGCGATAGCGGGAAGCGACACATCACTGAGCTTCGGCGCGACGTTGGCGAGGTACCACTCCGGGTCGGGCGGTTCTCCGTGCTCGGCCTCCCATGCGAGCTTCGCCAGCGTGTGCCGGCGATTGCTCTCCCGCCTTCTGGCCTGCGCGACCGCATCATGCGAAGGCAGCGTGCCCGTCGCAGCGCGGACCCGCTCAGCGGTTGCCCTGCCACCCTGGCTCAAACGCTCGTCTCGCTCCTTGAGAGTCTGTGGGAGACAGGCGTCGCACCAGAGTCGCCGCGGTCTCCTGCTCGGTCCCTCGACCGGCAGCTCGGCCCCGCAACCTCGGCAGATCGGCATCGGTATTGCCGTCCCACTCGCCGGCTGAGGTCGCTGACGCTGCTTGGCTCTCGACGCGATCCCTCCGGGGTTCGGACCCGGCCGGACGCTGGCGTTGCCCGCCGATTGGGCTGCAACGCCCACGCGCCGCCGTGCCGCAGCCTTGTGCTTGTCGCGGGTGAGTACGGACGGCACCGAGAAATCGTAGGCACTACTGGTCGAGAGGATCCTCGCTACCTGCTCGACGACCGGCCCGAGAGCTGTTGCCCACGAGGGCATCGCCTCGGCGATGCGATGCGAGAGGGGTGGGAGCACCCGGAGCACGCCACGCCGGGCCTCGGCGAAGTCGGTCTTCATCAGCGGTCGGGCTCCGACCAGATCGAGCACGAAGCCATCGACCGCTGGCCGGACGGCCTCCATGACATCGAGCACCATCGAGTCGCGGCCCTTCAGGTCCGCATGGAGGATGCCGAGGCCTGGGTCGAGCCCGACCGCGAGGCAAGCGATCCGGCCCTCGGCTTCGAGCAGGCGGTAGCCGTAGTTGAGCAGAGCGTTCGCGGGATCGGTCGCCGAACGTGCCGTCCCGGCGTTCACGGCCGAGCGCCGGCCCTCGAAGCAGCGCCAGTGGTCCGGCACCCGCGGCACGTCCTTGCGCACGAAGGGGACCTCGATGCTCGACCATGCATTCCAGTAGACGTTGGCGGCGATCGCTTCGAGATGCCGGATCTGCTCCAGCGTCTCGGTCACGTCCAGCTCGTCACGCAGCCGGAGGATCGTGTCGACGGCGTCGAGGTGTCCGATCCGACTCTGGGCGACAGACGCTTGGCCGTGCAGCTTGAGACCGATCAGGTAGCGCGTCGCCTCCAGTCCTGCGGGAGTTGCCATCGCGAGCGCTTGTGCCCGACGCAGCCGCGGGTCGTCGTTGCCGACGCCGCCGGAAGTGAGGTGCAGCTCGCCGCCGAACGGGTCGAGCACGACGACTCCCACACCGGCGCCGGCGCACCAGCGGAGCGCATCGAGGCCGACAGTCCCTGCGGCCGACAGGACGACGAGCCGGGACAGGCCGTGGGTTGCCCGTGAGTAGCGACGCTCACGTCGATGGGTCCCGAGTCCATCGGAGACGACGAGTCGACCTCGGTCGATCCCGACCCGGACGCCGAAGCCGTCGGCGACGCACACGGCCGGGTTGGGCGTGTCTCTCGCGAACGTCTCGGCGAGGCGGGACTGCAGCGAGCTGCGGTCGTCATCGCTCTCGGTTGATGGTGGTACTAACTTCGCTTCTCGCATCGGGAGTTCACCCTCCTTGTGCCAGCTCCGGGGGCGTTGGCGCGTCGCCCGGAGCACCTGTTTGTTCAGATCAGCCTGGCCGGCCCCGACGAGCCGGGGGCAGGTAGCCACGCTGGCGTGCCACTCTTAGCCAGCCAGCCACCGTGTTGTGGTTGGCGAACCGCTCGGCGGCGATCGTCGCTGTCGGGTTTCCTATCCCGCTCGCGACGAGTTGCCGGTACCGCTCGGCGATCTGCCGATAGTGCGAGTCAGGATGCCCACGGCGTCCGGGACGACGTGGCGCCGCGCTCGCGTTCGGAGGCGCCTCGGGGGTTTTGAGTGCTGCTCCCTTGCCGGCGTCGTTGGCAGCGTGCCACGCTCGAAGCTGCGGGTCCCGATAGAACGTCTCGGCCGCGTAAAGCCAACGGTCCCAGGGGAATCTCCTGAGCTCGCTCGCAGTCATGCGACCTGGCATCGAAAGGCTGACGCGTCGCGTGCGGTAGTTGTCGTCGGGATCGAACCACACCCGCATGACCGATCTCGATTCATCCGGGCCAAGATGGGATCCGAGCGTGATGGAGTCATCGCGCGCCTCGCCGATGAATGAGACATCCCTCCAGCCCAGCTGCTCCTGCTGCTTTGCCACGTCCCAAATGCTAGTTGATATGCAACGATCTGACAACACTACGTGGATTTAACTCCGACCGCGCGCTGGCATTTCCCACTTAGCTGAACTGGCGAATAACACGGTCGCTGAGTGAGTCGTTGATTTATAGTCTCGGTAGTGACTGACATCGGACTACTTATTCGTGGCCGAGCGCTCGGCCGATCTGGGAGAGGCCGGGAGCTTCGCGAGAGCGCAGGGCTGAGCCTTCGCGAGCTGGCTCGAATCGTCGAAGTTGATGCCGCCACGCTCTCGCGCTGGGAGCGGGGCGACGTACGTCCGCGGAAGGCCGGCGCGGAGCGCTGGGTAGAGGTGTGCCAAGAGATCGAGCGGGCACTTGCCGAGTCGACGTGACGGCGACCGCACCCGAGGCGCCGGCCTCCGACCGTCTCGACCGTCCAGCGCGCAACGGGTCCTCGCGCTCGCACCCCGGGAACGGAACACCCGGGGCCGGGTCCATGAGGCCATCTCGATCGCTCGCGAGAACCCGGACCGCAGTCTCACGTGGTCGGCCCGTCGAGGTGGAACCACCATCGGTGCCATCGTCCGCCACGAGCCGAGCGCTGTCGAGAAGCTGCCGAACGGGCGTTACCGGGTCAAGGCGGGCGACCGAGGACTTCGCGTCATGCCCGTCATCTCGGCAGGCGTGGTCTATCCGAGAGTCGCAATCCGCGGCTATCGCCAAGCCTCGCTCGTCGGCGAGCACCTCGCCGCGATCGGGACCTATCTCGAAACAGGCGACGATGGGCCGCTCCGGCGCTTCGCCGGGAAGTCGGTCACGGGAACCCTTGAGGACGGGACCAGCCATCGCTTCGAACTGGAGGCCAACCCGGACGAGATCGCAGAGCTGGCTTTCACCGGCGAGCTGTCAGACCTGGTGGTGGAGTCGTGAGCACCCCGGACCCCGCTGCCAACGATCGTCGACGGTCAGCCCGCCAGCGCAAGCTCGGTCCGGACGCTGCCTGCAGCATCTGCGGACTGACGAACCTGGAGGC
>PLDN01000149.1 GCA_003136185.1 Acidimicrobiaceae bacterium
CTCTGGCGCAACGGATTCGGTGGTCATGACGACTCCTTGTTGTATTTGGTGTGCACGGATTGGCGGGTGACGCCCAAAGCGTCTCCGATCTGCTGCCACGACCAGCCCTTTTCCCGGGCCGACGCGACGTGGTTCGCTTCGACCCTCTCAGCCAGGCGATGTAGCGCCAACGAGGCGCGAAGCCCAATTGCCGGGTCATCCGACGAGAGATTCACGCTGAGTTTTTCGATGTCCATGCCTGTCAGTATAGACTGACAGGCATGATTTGTCAACCTAAACTGACACAGCAGATCGCCACACCGGAGTGCCCCAGATGGCCGGTTCGTATGGGCACCCCTAGCCCGCTCAGACGCCAGGTGCCGTGGGCAAGTCCACCACGATCGAGTCAAGCGACCGCGACCCCACCGTCCCCGCCTCGATCCGCAGCGACGTGCTCGCGGTCACCGGCCTGAACAGCACCCAGACCCAGGCCGACGACGCCACGACCGGCACCGGCGCGCCCGCCAAGGCTGCGGCCTGTTCGCGGTACTGGGCGCAGAAGACACAGGCGATCAGCCCGGCATTTCGCGGTCTGACCAAAGCCGCGGTCGCGGTGTGCGGCTACTCGGCCAAGCAAATCCGGGCCGCCTACGAGCTGACCTCGGCCAACACCGGCAAGGGCGAGACGATCGCGCTGATCCAGATCGGAGCGCCGACCAAGATGTTCCAGACCCTCACCGACTACGCCAAGGCCAACGGGCTGCCGGCGCCGCGCGCTGACCAGTACCGCGAGCAGGCAATCGGCCAGGCCGGCAAGAACAAAGCGTGCATCAACGGGGATTCCGAGGAGGGGGCGCTCGACTCCGAGGCGGCGTATGCGATGGCGCCCGGCGCCAACCAGCTGATGGTCGACGGCGATGACTGCGACATCAACAACAGCACAGACTACGCGCAGGCACTTTTCAACGCCGAGCTGGCACCGTTGACCGGCAAAGGATCCAGTCCGAGCGCAGCGATCGAATCCGTGTCCTATAGCTTGCTCTCCAAGGAAAGCAACACGCCGCCATCGCAGCTGAAGATCAGCCACGCGATCGCGCTGCGCGCCGCGGCTGAGGGCGTGAGCCTGCTGTTCGACTCTGGTGACGCTCCGGGTGTCAAGTTGCCCGCTTCGGATCCTGACGTCACCGCCGTCGGCGGCACGACGCTCGGCATCGGCGCCCACAACCAGCGCCTGTTCGAGACTGGCTGGTCGACCCTGTTCGGCGAGCGAACAGGCACCAGCGGCCCCTGGCACGACGACGGCATCCTGGTTGGGGCCGGCGGCGGCGCGAGCACGATCTACGGCGAGCCGGATTACCAGCGGGGCATCGTTCCGAGCTCGATGGCTCTCAACCAGGCGGGCAAGCCCGGGCGGGCGGTACCCGACATCTCCGCAGACGCGGACCCAAAATCGGGGATGCTGCTCGGGCTCATCCCCACCGAACGGGACGGGAAGGCGCCCCCCTATGAGACGTTCATCCAGGCCGGGACGAGCCTGGCCACGCCACTGGTCGCCGGGATGGTCGCCGACGCGGAGCAGGGCCAGTCGAGGAAGTTCGGGTTCCTGAACCCGCTGCTGTACTCGCTGGCCGGAAGCCAGGCGTTCCACGACATCCTGCCGGTCAGCCCGTCCGATCCCCAGGTCGACCGCGCCTACTACACGCAGGGCGACACCTACATCAACAAGAAGTTCGCCCCCGGCTTTCTGGTCGGCGTGAACGACGCCCAGGATCAGAGCGGTACCCATCAGGTGACTGCGCCGGGCTACGACACGATGACCGGACTGGGCACCCCAAACGGCTCCGCGTTCATCAACGGGCTGCGATCGGGACGGCCCGCGCCTGCGTTCGTAGAGCTTCCGCGCCATCCACGCGCCATCGGACCAAGCCCGCCGGTGAGCTCTGTCACCGTGCACCACGCTGAACAGGAGAAATACTAGAGGCGGCGCCCAGAATCGAACTGGGGTAGAGGGCTTTGCAGGCCCTTGCCTAAACCACTCGGCCACGCCGCCAGCGCCCGATCACCCTACCCGGTCCTCGACTTGCCTCTCGTCGTAATCGGCTCCTCGCGGACCTATCTCAACGACCCGAGCGCTACGGCTTGGAGGTGTACGGCGCGAGGATCGTCTCGAGGTACTCGAAATGCTTTGGGGGTGCGATCGTCTCAGACGTGGGATAGGAGTAGTGCAGGTCGGTCGTGACCTCTGCGGGGGGCTGCGTGCGGATCTCGAAGGGCAGAGCCGAGCCGCTCGGTGCGAGATCCACCGCGGCCCCGACCTTCGTCGTGAGCTCGACCACGTGCTGCCCGTTCAGGTAGACGTCACCCTTGTTCGAGAACTTGCCGGCCGAGTCGTGAAGAAACTCCTGCGCGAAACCCCGCGGATCGATCAGTCCACCGGTCTGCTCGTTGAAGGTGGTCGTGGTTGCCGCGACGAGTTCGATCCAGTGGTTCGCGAGCTTGGGTAAGAGCGCCGCGACCTGTCTCGCACCGGCGCCGGATGTTGACAGAAGAGAGGTCCAGAATGCCTTGCTCCCATCGACCCAGGTGGTCTGGTCCGAGACGACGAACCGAACAGATCCAGTGAAACGGGCGTCCTTCGTGCCGGTCGGATTACCAACCACGTCAACGGTGCCCATCGCCGAGCCATCTCCCTCGACGACGTCGGTGACGGTCAGGGAGGACGATGACGTGGCTGCTGAGATCGAGCCACTGAGCTCGACGTACGGCACCTTGCCCAGTGCGGTCACAGACAGGGTCGCCAGCTTCTCAGCAGGCTGGCGGCCTCGAGCGCTCGTGGGAGCGACGGAGTCTCCGCACGCGCTCAAGCTGACAGCGCCGATCGAGAACAGAGCGACTGGCTGCAGCAGTCGTCGGGCGGTCGGGCGGGTCGGCCGGGGGGGCATCGGGTCATCTCATCGGTCGGCGTCAGGCGACGCGCCCAGGGTACTCGCCTCGCGTGGTGCCTCGAAAAGGCGATAACCTCGGCCCGCGGCGTAGGGAACCCGGTGGGAGACCGGGGCTGTCCCGCAACTGTGACCGGGGAGCGATACCCAAGTTGGCCACTGCCTAAAGGGGGCGGGAAGGCCGGGAGGAGCGTCGATCCGGGAGCCAGGAGACCTACCCGCCTGAACCGCCGCGAGGCGGGGGAGGCACGCGTGGACGTGAAAGGGATCGAAGGCTCGTGATCAAGTTGGTGCTGGGCGGAGCCCGATCTGGAAAGTCCGCGCTGGCTGAGCGCATCGCTGCAGCCTCTCCCGAGCTGGTCACCTATTTCGCCACCGCAGTGGGAGATGACGCCGACCCTGACCTTGCCGAGCGCATCGCGCGCCATCGTGATCGTCGGCCGCCCGCCTGGGAGACCGTCGAGATCGCGTTCGGCGGGAACCTCGTCGGTGAGCTGCAGGCCTGTGAAGGCGCCGTCCTCGTCGACTCGCTCGGGATATGGCTAGCCGGCTTCCCCGACTTCGCACTCGAGCACGCCTCTCTCACGGCCGCCTTGCTCGCGCGCCGGGCGGCTGGTCATCTGACCGTCCTCGTCTCAGACGAGGCGGGTCTCGGTGTCCACCCGTCGACCTACGTGGGCAGGCAATTCCGTGATGCGCTGGGCGATCTCAACCAAGCGGTCGCTGCTATCGCGGACGACGTCTGGCTCGCCGTTGCCGGCCGGGCGCTACTCCTTCCAACGGAGCCCTCGCTGTGACTACGACTGTCTCGCGTTCCGGGGGGAGGGGAGGAGCAGGGCAAGCGGTCGCGTTTCTCACGGTATTCGGTCGGGGGGTCGTGCCGACTCCGGCCTCTCTTGCCTGGTTCCCCGTGGTCGGTGCTGCCATCGGCACATCCCTCGGGGTCGCATGGTGGGGTCTCGAGCAGGTCTTTCCCGCGGCCGTCGCGGCGGTCGTCGTGGTGGCGGCCGATCTTGTGATGACCGGCATGCTGCACTTCGACGGCTTGTGTGACTCGGCCGACGGCCTGCTGCCACACCTGTCGAGGAAGCGCAGGCTCGAGGTAATGCGCGAGCCGCAGGTCGGGGCGTTCGGGATCTTGACTGCGGTCGTCGTCCTCGTGGCCCGGCTCGTCGCGCTATCCACGATTGCTCCGGTCTCGTGGTGGAAGGCCGCCCTCTTGCTCGGAGCCGTCTGGGCGGTCAGTCGGTCGGTCATGGTCATGGCGACGGCCCGTATGCGGTACGTGCGAGCAGAGGGGATCGCGGCGGCGTTTCTCTCCGAGAATGCAACGGTCGGACTGGCTGTTGGCTGCGCGCTCGGGGCGATCGCGCTAGCAGCAGCAGCGCTCATCGCCTGGTGGCCCGTCGCCGGCATCCCGGTACTCGCAGCCGCTTTGGCGGGGGCGGGGGCAGTCTTGCTGCTCGCCGACCGGCGCCTCGGGGGGTACACCGGCGACGTGCTCGGAGCCGCAGGCGTCATCGGCGAGACGCTCGCCCTCCTTGTGGCGGCCGCGAGGTGGTGATGGGGCGCAGCGCGCTCGCAGCAGCGGTCGCGCTCGGCATCGATGCGCTCGTCG
Source organism: Acidimicrobiaceae bacterium (assembly GCA_003136185.1). GTDB lineage: Bacteria > Actinomycetota > Acidimicrobiia > Acidimicrobiales > Bog-793 > Palsa-601. The sequence continues at coordinate 4,540 of PLDN01000149.1, forward strand.
GCGACGAGCCGCTCCGACCGCATCCCGTGGCGATCTTCGGGCGAGCGATGACGCGCCTCGAACGGCGGATCTGGGACGATCGCCGTTCGTCGGGCATCGGTTACACGCTGACCGGCGTCCTCACCGCAGGTGGCGGAGGGATGCTCCTCGATCGGTTGCCCGGTGGAATGATCGCCGGCGGATACACGGCGGTTGCCGGGCGTGGCCTGTGGTCCGCAGCGAGCTCCGTCGCCCGAGCGCTCGACGCGCACGACCTTCCCGCGGCGCGGCGGCTTCTTCCTTCGCTCGTCGGGCGCGATCCGGCCTCGCTCGGCTCGGGCGAGATCGCGCGTGCGGCAGTCGAGTCGGTCGCCGAGAACACGGTCGACGGCATCGTCGCACCTGCGCTCTGGGCCGCAATCGGCGGTGCTGCCGGAGCACTCGCTTACCGGGCCGTCAACACCCTCGACTCGATGGTGGGATACCGGGACGAGCGATACGAGCGTTTCGGGTGGGCGAGCGCTCGGCTCGACGATCTCGCAAACTTCGTTCCGGCTCGCCTGACAGTCGGCCTCGTGGCGGCGTTGCGTCCCCGCTCGGCGCCGGAGATCTGGCGGGCCGTTCGGCTGGAAGCGCCTGCCCATCCGTCACCGAACGCGGGGGTAGCCGAGGCAGCGTTTGGCGCCGCCCTAGGTATCAGGCTGGGTGGGACGAACTCGTACGGGGGCCACGCCGAGCATCGGGCGACGGCGGGAGCGAGAGGCGGCCGGCTGCCCGAGCCCTCCGACATCGGTCGGGCGGTGGCGCTCTCTCGCCAGGTGGCGCTCGGCCTTGCGGGTGCGCTCGCGCTCGTCGGGGCAGCCGAGTCCCGTCGCCGAACCGAGCCGGCGTGACGGATCCCTTGCTCGGTGTGCCAGCGGCGGGCGAGCACGGCGACGACGCGGCCCGGGTGGCGAGGGCCCTCGGGCTCGACCCGGCTGAGGTGCTCGACCTTGCGACGTCGCTCAATCCGGTCGCGCCGGATATCCGCCTTCTTGTTGCCACGACTCTCGACTCGATCCACCGCTATCCCGACGCGGCGCACGCCACGAGGGCGATGGCCGCTGCGCTCAGCGTCGACCCGGAGCAAGTGCTCCTCACGAACGGCGGTGCCGAGGCGATCGCCCTCGTGGCGGGCGAGCTCGAGCGGGGCGCGATCGATGGGCCGGAGTTCTCTCTCTATCGGCGCCACCTCGCCCGAGTCGATGCGGAGGCGGGCCGTTGGCGGTCGAACCCGAACAACCCCACCGGCACGCTCGCGGCGCCCGAAGACACGGCCGCCGTGTGGGACGAGGCCTTCTACCCGCTGGCGACCGGTAGCTGGACACGAGGTGACGCGGCCCACGGCTCAGTGGTGGTCGGATCCCTCACGAAACTCCTCGCCTGTCCCGGGCTTCGCCTCGGCTACCTCGTCACGACCGATGAGGCTCTCATGGAGCGCCTAGCGCTCCGCCAACCCCGATGGTCGGTCTCCTCCATCGCGCTGGCGGCTCTTCCGCGGCTGCTCGAGCTCGTGGATCTCGCAGGCTGGCAGCAGTCGGTCGCCGCGTTGCGCGACGAGCTCGGCCGTCTCCTGCGGACCTTCGGCTTCGAGCCCGACCCGTCCGATGCGAACTTCGTCCTTGTCCGACAGGCTCCCGGACTGCGAGACCGGCTTGCTCGCTGCGGCGTGGTCGTGCGGGACTGCGAGAGCTTCGGCCTTCCCGGCGCGGTGCGCCTCGCAGTGCCGGACGGAGCCGGACTGGAGCGGCTGGCCGAAGCTCTCGAGCTGGCCGAAGCTCTCGAGCTGGCCGAAGCCAGGTCCGCACCGAGCGATAGGGACGCCGACAGCGAACCCGCGCGCCTTTTGTGCGTATATGCACATAAAGCGCGTAAGTATGGTCAAACGCCCTCTCGCACGCCGTCTCGCGCGCCCTCTCAAACGCCGTCTCGGACAGCGGAGATGCGCGGAGCGCTCCTCGTCTGCGGCACGTCGAGCGATGCCGGGAAGAGCCAGATCGTCACCGGGCTCTGCCGCCTCCTTGCCCGCCGCGGCATCAGGGTCGCCCCGTTCAAGGCGCAGAACATGTCACTCAACTCCTACGCCACACCCTCTGGTCACGAGATCGGTCGGGCACAGGGGATCCAGGCGCTCGCGGCTGGCGTCGAGCCAGAGGTAGGGATGAACCCGATCCTCTTGAAGCCGACGAGCCACCGTTCGAGCCAAGTGGTGGTGATGGGGGAGGCACTCGGCGACCTCGACGCCCGCACCTATCAGGCCACCCGGCGAGCGGCGCTGCTCCCGACCGTCCTTGCTGCTTTCAGTGACCTCCGGGAGCGTTTCGACGTTGTGATCTGCGAGGGAGCCGGGAGCCCGGCCGAGGTGAATCTGCTGGATGGCGATCTCGTCAATCTGGGCTTTGCCGACGCCGCCGGCGTGCCAGCGCTGCTCGTCGGCGACATCGAACGCGGCGGGGTCTTCGCCAGCATCGCCGGCACCTTCGCGGTGCTGCCAGAGCACCTCTCCCGCCATCTGCGTGCCTTCGTGATCAACAAGTTCCGGGGCGACCCGACCCTGCTCACGCCCGGCATCGAGGCCATCGAGCAGCTGATTGGGCGACCGTGTGCCGGGGTGCTCCCGTGGCTGGACGACCTCCACCTCGACGCCGAGGACTCGCTCGGTCTTGCCGGCCTGCTCGCATCGAGCGCGGCGCCATCGCCTGACAAGCTCGACATCGCCGTAATAGCGCTACCGCATCTCGCCAACTTCACCGACCTCGACGCACTGTCCGTCGAACCAGGCGTCTCGCTCCGCCTTGTGGATCGCGCTGGTGCCCTCGGCAACCCGGACCTATTGATCATCCCCGGCTCGAAGTCCACCGTTGCCGATCTCACTTGGCTGGGCGAGTGCGGACTCTCCGAGGCGATCACGCGCGCCGCCGGCGACCCGGCTGGGCCGACGATCCTCGGCGTGTGCGCCGGCTACCAGATGCTGGGTCACGCGATAGAGGACGAGTACGAATCGGGTGTCGGCCGAGTACCGGCCCTTTCACTACTCCCGATTGTCACCGCCTTCTCCCCTTCGAAACTCACCCGCCCCCGCACCGGCACCTCCCTCACCTCACGCGTTTCCGGCTACGAGATCCACCAGGGCGAGCCGACTCGGTTGGCCGGATCGGATGCGTCTTCGTTCGTCGAGCTCGACGACCGTTTCGGGACCGAGCCGGAAGGGTGCGTGTCGGCGAACGGGCGGGTGGTCGGGACGAGCTTGCACGGGTTGTTCGAGGCCGACGAGTTCCGGGCGGCGTGGCTCGGCCGGGTCGCTGCACGGCGGTCGAAGAGTTTCCTTGCGAGCGGTGTCCGGTGGTCTTATCGTCGTGAAGCCCAGATCGACCGCCTCGCAAACGCCGTCGAGGAGTACCTCGACCTCGATCTCATCGCTTCGCTCATCACCTCAACTGTGGAGACTCCTGCGTGATCCTCGTCCTTACTCACGCCGACACCGAGATACTCGGGCTCCGCGTTGTAGCCGAGTCGCTCCCAGACGGCTTTCCTCCGGTTCGGGCGGCCAACCCGGCCGTACTCGGATCGAGGGTCCCCGATCTCGGCGGAGTCGAGGCTGTCATCGTGCGGCTGCTTGGAGGGCGCCGCTCGTGGGACGGGTTTGACGAGCTCGTCCGTCGCTGCGAGGCGGGCGGGATCCCACTGCTCGCGTTCGGAGGCGAGGCGGTGCCCGACGCCGAGTGCATGGCGGCCTCGACAGTTCACGGTGGCATCGTCACCCAGGCATTCGAATACCTGGTCCAGGGTGGGACGGGGAATTTGGAGCAGTTGTTGCGTTTCGTGGCGGACACGGTGCTGCGCCACGGGTTCGGGTTCGAAGCGCCCGAAGCCGTCCCCTCTCTCGGGGTTCTAGGTGCCGTGGCGCGAGACGCCGGTCGACCGACCGTCGGCATCGTGTTCTACCGGGCGCACGTGCTCACGGGGAACACTTTGTTCGTGTCGCAGCTCTGCGAGGCGATCGAGGCGAGGGGTGCCAACGCCGTGCCGGTCTACTGCTACTCGCTGCGCGACGGCGGCGAGGGCGACGAGTCCGCCGTTGCATCGTTGCTGAAATCGTTCGACGTCGACGCGATCGTGACGACTGTCTTGGCAGCAGGGAGCTTTGCGCCGGGCGACGAGATCGCGGCGGGCATCGCGGCAGAGGGCTGGGGTGAGAAGGTGCTCGGCTCGCTCGGGGTGCCGATCATCCAGGCGATCGCGTCGACTGGCTCCTCAGAGTCGTGGCAGTCGTCGACCGGTGGGCTCGGACCTTTGGACGTGGCGTGGGGCATCGCATTGCCCGAGCTCGACGGGCGCATCATCTCGGTTCCCTTCTCTTTCAAGGAGATCGTCGACGACGGCGACGATCTCGGGGCTCCGGTGTCGGCCTACCGGACGCTGCCCGACCGGGTCGACCGTGTCGCGGGTTTGGCCGTGCGCCTCGCCTCGTTGCGCCGCAGGCCGGCAGGAGAGCGACGCATCGCGATCGTGCTGTCTGCCTACCCGACGAAGCGGGCCCGCCTCGGTAACGCAGTCGGCCTCGACACGCCTGCGTCGGTGATCGACTTGCTGGGCGAGCTGCGTGAGGCCGGCTACCGGGTCGACCGCATCCCCGAGAGCGGGGACGCCCTCATGGCCGAGCTGGCCGACGGCCTCGCCTACGACTCCGCATCGCTGACGCTTGCGCAGGTCTCATCGGCCGCCGGTTCGCTTGCCACTGGCGAGTACAACGCGTGGTTCGCGTCGGCGCCGCGGGTGGCGCGCGAGCAGATGGCCGAGCATTGGGGTGAGGCTCCGGGTCGGGTGCACCTCACGCCGGAAGGTGACGCCTTGTTGTTCTCGGGCATCGACCTTGGTGGTGTGCTCATCGCCATCCAACCGCCGCGTGGCTTTGGCGAGAACCCCATCGCGATCTACCACTCGCCGGTGCTGCCGCCGACCCATCACTATCTCGCCTTTTACCGCTGGCTCGACTCGGGTTGGCGGGCGGACGCCGTCGTCCACCTCGGCAAGCACGGGACGCTCGAGTGGCTGCCTGGGAAGGGGGCCGGCCTGTCGGCGACGTGCTATCCCGATCTGGCGCTCGGCGACGTGCCTTTCGTCTATCCCTTCGTTGTGAACGACCCTGGCGAGGGAGCCCAGGCCAAGCGGCGCTCGCACGCCGTCATCGTCGACCACCTCGTGCCGCCGCTCACGAGGGCGGACTCCTACGACGACATCGCTCGTCTCGAGACGCTGCTCGATGAGCACGCCCGCATCGCCTCGCTCGATCCGGCCAAGCTGCCGGCCATCCGCCGCCAGGTGTGGGAGCTGCTCGTCGACGCGGAGATCCACCGGGATCTCGGGCTCGAGGGGCGGTACGGCTCCGGCGGGCCGGAGGTCGGAGAAGACAAGACTTTCGACGACCTCGTTCTCGAGGTTGACGGGTACCTTTGTGAGCTAAAGGACGCCCAGATCCGTGGCGGGCTGCATGTTCTCGGCCGCCCGCCGGAGAACGAGACGCTCGTCGACTTCGTCCTCGCACTCACCCGCCTGCGCCAGGGCTGGGTCCCCTCGCTGCGGGCCTCGGTGGCGGAGTCGGAGTTCGGGATCGCTGACCTCGCTGCGGCTTCCCGTACCGAAGTCGACCGGATCGAGGCCCGCTGCCGGGCGGTGGTCGAGGATCTTGCCCGCACGGGGTGGATCGCTCCGGGCCGGGCTGGCGTGAGCGAGGACGTCGCGACGGCGCTCAGATGGGTCTGTGACTGGCTCGTGCCTGCGCTCGGCCAGACGACCGACGAGACCGGTGGGGTACTGGCGGCACTCGATGGCCGGCACGTGCCGCCCGGTCCGTCCGGGGCACCGAGCCGCGGGATGGCACACGTCCTCCCGACGGGGCGCAACTTCTACTCACTCGACCCGAAGGCGGTGCCCTCGCGGCTCTCGATGGAGGTCGGCGAGGCGCTCGCAGCCCGGCTCTTGGAGCGCCACGTCGCCGAGGAGGGCGAGTACCCTCGCTCGGTCGCGATCGTGGTGTGGGGAACCGCCGTGATGCGAACGGGTGGCGACGACATCGCCGAGGCTCTCGCGCTGCTAGGTGTCCGACCGCGCTGGTCCGAGGAGTCGGGACGAGTGGAGGGTCTGGAAGTGCTCCCGCTCGCCGAGCTCGGGCGCCCGAGGGTCGACGTGACCCTTCGGATCTCGGGACTCTTCCGCGACGCCTTTCCACACGTCGTCGCTCTCTTCGACGAGGCCGTCTCGCTCGTGGAAGCCCTTGACGAGGAGGCCTCCTCGAATCCCCTCGTCGTCGAGCCGAAGGGAGAGGCCCGGATCTTCGGACCGGCGCCGGGCTCGTACGGCTCCGGCATCTTGCCGGTCATCGAGAGCCGGAACTGGCAGACAGACGACGATCTCGCGGCCGTCTATCTCGCTTGGTCGGGCTGGTCCTACGGCCGCTCAGGGATGGGAGTCCCCGCCGGGGACTCGCTAGCCCGCCGGCTGGCCGGCACCGAGATCGCCGTGAAGAACCAGGACAATCGAGAGCACGACATCTTCGATTCCGACGACTACCTGCAGGACCACGGCGGGATGATCGCCGCCATCCGCTCGCTTCGAGGCGGGGTCTCACCGAAGGCCGTATTCGGTGACTCGTCCGATCCCGCTCGCGCCCGCGTCCGCTCGCTCGCTGAGGAGGCCGCCCGCGTCGTGCGCAGCAGGGTGCTCAACCCGAAATGGATCGGCGCCATGCAGCGCCACGGCTACAAGGGCGCCTTCGAGCTCGCCGCCACTGTCGACTACCTGTTCGGCTATGACGCCACGGCGCACGTCGTCGAAGACTGGATGTACGAACGCGTGACCGCCGCCTACGTCGGGGACCCCGAGATCCGCAAGTTCTTCGAGGAGTCGAACCCGTGGGCGCTGAAAGCGATCGCCGAGCGGCTGCTCGAGGCATCCGAGCGCGGAATGTGGAATGCCTCCCCCGAGGCGCTGAATACGATTCGCCAAGCGATCCTCGAGGGCGAAGGCTGGGAGGAGGACCGATGAGCAACGAGACGACCCCTGTTGGATTCCCCTTCGCGGCCGTCGTCGGCATGGACGAGGTCAAGTTGGCTCTGCTGCTCGGGGCGGTCGAGCCACATCTCGGCGGTGTGTTGTTGCGCGGCCAGAAGGGGAGTGCCAAGACGACGCTTGCCCGCGGGCTTGCGGAGCTCCTGCCGGGCGCCCCTCCCTTCGTCGAGTTGCCACTCGGGGCGACCGAGGACCGCGTCGTCGGCACGCTCGACCTCGGCTCGGCCCTGCGTGACGGAGAGCGGCGCTTCCACCCGGGCCTCTTGCAGGACGTCGACGGCGGAGTGCTCTACGTCGACGAGGTCAACCTGCTTGCCGATCACCTGGTCGACGTGCTGCTCGACGTGGCGGTGTCGGGCGTGAACCGCGTCGAGAGGGAGGGGGTGTCGTGGGTGCACCGGTCGCGTTTCTTGTTGATCGGGTCCATGAACCCCGAGGAGGGGGAGCTGCGGCCTCAGCTGTTGGACCGATTCGGGCTATCGGTCGACGTTCTGTCCGCCGAGGAGCCGTCGGTCCGGGCGGACGCGGTGAGGCGCCGGCTGGCATTTGACGCCGACCCCGAGGGATTCACCGCCGAATGGGCGGGCGAGACCGAAGCGCTCCGCCAGCGGTTGTCGTCGTGCAGGGTCGGGTCGCTTCCCGACGAGGTGGTCGAGGCGGCGGCGCGACTGGCGTCCAGCCTTGGGGCCGACGGGTTGCGAGCGGACTTGTCGTTGTGCCGTGCCGCTGCGGCCTTGGCGGGCCTCGAAGGTCGTGAGGCGGCGAGCGTCGAGGACGTTCGACGAGTGGCGGCGTTTGCGCTCGGTCACCGCCGCCGGCGCGGGCCGTTCGACGAGCCGGGAGTGTCGCCGAGCGAGATCGACGAGGCGCTCGGCGGGGCCGAGGCTGGCGCCGAAGCTGGCGCCGAAGCTGGCGCCGGATCGGCTGGGGGCGCCCCGGCCGGCGGCGGATCGGAAGGTCGCGGCGGTGAGGAGCAGTCGGGAGACAGAAAGAGCGGCGGCCGGCGGGGGAGCGCGGACGCGCCAGAGCCGGACCGGCCCGATATCGGGCCGTTGGCTGACGTGCTCTCGTTGCCTGCCTCCGACCGCAGGCGTTCTTCTACGGGCGACGTGTCAAGATCGACAGGTCGCTCGAGAGGGGCTCAGACCGAGGAGGCCCGGAGCGGGCGGGTGATTGGGAGCCGCCCGGTCTCACCTGGGTCCGCACGTATCGCCGTCGGTGCCACTGTGCTCGCGGCGGCCGAGCGCCGCGTCGGCGCGGACACCGAACGGGTTACCGCTCTCGTTGAGGAGCGGGACCTGCGCGAGGTGGTCGCCGCCGAGCGGCGCTCGCACTTGATTGTCCTATGCGTCGATGCTTCCGGCTCAATGGGTGCCGAGGACCGTGTCGCCGCTGCGAGGAGCGCGGTATTGCGGCTGCTGACGGATGCGTACCAGAGGCGTGATCGGGTGGCAGTCGTGAGTTTCTCCGGCCTCGGCGCAGCCGTGCTGCTCCGGCCCACGGGCAGTGTCGAGGTGGCGCGCGAGCGGCTCGAAGGCGTGCCGACTGGCGGGCGCACCCCGCTCGCCGAGGGCATCCTGACTGCTCTTGACGTCTGCACCTCGCCCGGGTCGAGAGGGCTTTCGCCGGTGCTCGTCGTCGTCTCGGACGGCCGGGCGACCGAGGCTCCAAGCGGCGCAGGCGGCGATCCGTTCGGGGCGGCACTCGAAGCGGCGAGGCGCGTTGCAGCAGCCGGCGTCCCCGCGCTCGTAGTCGACGTCGAGTCCGGGCAGATGGCGCTCGGCCTCGGAGCGGAGCTCGCTATTGCGATGAACGCCCGGCACATCCCGATCGGGCGGCCTGATCCCGAGGGCATCGACCGCGCTGTCAGGTCCATGCTCGACTGAGTCCGAAAGAAGGCCTTTGCTTGGCAACACTTCTCGTGGGAGGCTCACCTGGTGCGCGCGCGAGGCGCGCCTGGGAAGGACACCTCATGCGCCGTCTGCATCGGGCTCGGATCGCTAGAACCGACCTCTCTACTCCACGGGGTCGCCGGTCGAAAGGGAGCCTTCTTTCGTCTGTCGTTGTACTCGGTGCGCTGGTAGCCGGACCCTCAGCGGTCGTGCTGGCGACTCCGTCGACGAGCCTTGCGGCCAGCACCACTGAGAGCTCCTACACCGTGGCGACGCCGCTTGCCTCGGTGAAGATCGCCAACGGCCAGACCTGGAATCTGCAAGTGAGCTATTCGTACACTAAGTACGGCTCGACCTCGCTTGGGGGATTGTTGGCGGTCACCCTCGAGCGCGGATCCCTCTCCAGCGAGGAGAGCCACACGTGGGCAGTTCCGATCGAGACAGGTTCGCCCCTCACGTTCAGTACCTCCACGAAGAAGGGCACGCTCGACACCGGGAGTCTCGCTAGCCCGCTCGCCAAGGTCGACCTCTCCATCTCCGGCTCGACCTCGAAGAAGGCGGTCTGTGCTTCCGGCAGCGAGACGACCTATACCGTCACTTCGAAAGGAAGCGTCGAGCTCGTCACCGGGTTGGCGAAAGCCGGCACCATCAACAAGACGGTCACGTTCGGCAAGGGCGGCTATGTCGTGGACAACAGCTGCGTACGCAAGATCTCGAATCCATGCGGGGCAGGGACCAGCTGGGGAGCCGACGACTCGTTGTCCGGCCTTGCTTACGGCGCCAATCTCTTTTCCCACAACTACGTGTTCGTCTCGAAGCTCACGGAGCTCTCGAAGTCGGCTGTGGGTGCGTCCCGGATCGATGGCGCAGACATGGTGAGCTCGGCGCCTAGCTACAACTCGAAAACACACACGTTGTCCGTCTCGGCGACTGGCAGCAGCCTCATCACCGGGTCCGGCACGATCAGCGGCGGCAAGTACAAGTCGGGCTCGGAAGCATGCACATCCGGTGGCAAGGCGTCGCACGAGCCCGAGGTCCAGACCACGAAGGGCAAGTTCTCGAGTCCGGCCGGCAAGGCCTTCACGGCTCACACCGTTCTCACCGGGAAGATCGTGGCGCCGACCTCGACGAGCGTGGGATCCTTCGAGATCACGACCTGAGCAAGCCCGTGGCGGGTCGGTCACGCGCCAGTCGCGTGGAACCCTCCGTCGACGTGCACCATCTCGCCAGTAGTTTTCGGGAACCAATCGGACAGAAGCGCAACGACGGCCTTCGAGACGGCCTCTGAGTTGTGGATGTCCCAGCCGAGGGGCGCGCGGTCGTCCCAGGTCTCCTCGAACTTGGAGAAGCCAGGAATCGACTTCGCAGCCAGCGTCCTTATAGGTCCCGCCGCGACGAGGTTCACACGGATGCCTCGCGGGCCGAGGTCGCGGGCGAGGTAGCGGGTGAGCGACTCGAGGGCGGCCTTGGCGACTCCCATCCAGTCGTAGCCGGGCCAAGCCACTGTGGCGTCGAAGTCCAGCGTCACGATCGAGCCGCCGCCCGGCGAGCGCTCGAGGAGCGGAGCGAATGCTCCGGCGAGCAGCTTGAGCGAGTAGGTCGATATCTGCAGAGCAGTTGCCACGTCAGGCCAGTCGGCCTCGAGGATGTCGCCTCCGAGGCAGGCCGCCGGCGCGTAACCGATCGAATGGACCACGCCGTCGAGGCGTCCCCAAGTCGACTCGATGTACGCGGCCACCAGCTGGGCGTGCTCGGAAGACGTGGCGTCGAGCTCGAGCACCTCGGGCTCGGCCGGCAGACGCCGGGCTATGCGACGCGTCAGAGAGATGCCGCGTCCTGCGCCAGTCAGGACTACCTCAGCACCTTCTTCCTGCGCCAGCTTTGCAATGCCGAAAGCGAGAGAGGCGTCGGTGAGTACGCCGGTCACGAGGAGTTTCTTCCCGTCGAGGATTCCCATGAACGGGAGGCTACTGGGACGGCGGTCAGGGATTCCGGTAACTCAGGCGAGATTCCGGTCTACGAGGAGCTGCCGGTAGAGCTGCGCCGTCTCAGGATGCACGCCGTCGATCGGGTCACCGCGCCAGTCGAGGACATGAGCAAGCGAGCGGAGGGCCGACTCGACGCCACCCCGGTTGCCCGAGGCGTGATTCACGACCATGAGCATCCGGTAGAGCCGCTCATCCCATGGCGCGGCCATGAGCGCCTTGCGGATGGCCCATTCGGCGTGGGTGGCGTTGCCGTCGTCGAGGCTGCGCGAGCCCACGCGACATGCGATGTCGATGATCCGGCCCTCGATGGTCGCCACGAATCCTTCCAGCAATGCCCAACCGCACTCAGTCAGTCCTTCGAATGGCCTTCCTCGGATCATCCCGAGGGCGTCGTTCCACTGCACTTGGCTCGTCCCTGATGCCGTGAGGCGCTCGAACTCAGCCCAGTCGGTGCTCACGTCAGCGCTTAGCACGTGGCGTCCCGAGACCCTCCGGACGCGTGGCCGGCCGAAAGGGGTCTCCCCAAGCGCGTGGCGCGCTTCGGAGAGGCGATTGGCCAGCGTCTGAGCAGGAATCCGGCGATCCGGCCAAAGCGCAGTGGCAATCGACTCCCCGGCGCAGCCGTCTGGATGAAGGGCTAGGTAGACGACCAGCTCGGTGACCCGCGGCCGGCGATCGAGCGAGGTCGTCGCACCGACGACGTCGACCGGACCAAGCAGCCGCACCACGATGGCTGGCGCGTCTTGGTCGAGCTCGGGTCGGAAGCTGGGAGCCTCAGGCAACGACTCTTCGAAGTCGACCTCCCCCCAGCCGTCCTCTGCGCCAGAGCCTTCCAGAGCAGTGCCTGAGGCGGTGGCGTCGTCGCGGCGCCAGTTCGGCGTCGAGCTCGTTCGTCGCGCTGACTCTTGTTCGTCGTCCATCGATCGCGAGGGAGCAAGTGCCACGTCGGGTCTGTTGCGGCGACGGAACGTGACGTCGATGGTCTCTCGGTGCGACGCGAGGCGCCAGACGCACCGCACGGCCGAAAGCGAGGGATCGCAGCAGATCAGACCCGTTCCAGGCAAGGCGTGAACCAGCTCGACGAGCGATCGCAGCGGGTTCAGGTTGTCGGGTGAGCGTTTTCCGATCGGCGGGGCCACGACGAGGCAACGAGCCGACCGGTAAGGATCGGCGGGGGGCTCGGCGGAAAGCAGATGGTGGCTCGCGGCATCGATATCAGGGAGACACCGGACTCGCTCGAGACCCAATATCTCCTCGCCAAAACCGACGACGATCAACTCGTCGAGATCACACCAGCGGTGGGTCGCGAGCTCCACTACGACGTCGGAGAGCGTGGCGCCGACGGCGACCGGGGGACCGTCGAGGGCCACCGAACCGCAGCCCGCTATGTCGAGAAGGCAGCGGGACTGCTCGGTGTTCCATGCCGTTACGAGACCAGCCCGCCGGCTGGCGGCCACGATCGTGGGCGTACTCGGGAGATCCGCCAGAGTGCCCGAGCGCCGTTCGAGGGCCCAGAGCGTCGGTGACTCTGTGACGAACGGCGGCGCGGCAGATCTTACGGGACCGGGGAAGCTCACCTCGACTCGATCGGGATGAAGCACGAGTGCTGAGGCCGGCAGCTTTGTCGGATCGCTTCGCGCGAGAAGTCCGAGCACCGCCCTCGACCACTCGGGATCCTCGAGATGAACGGCGGGCATCACAAAACGCTGCCTCTTGGCGGTCTCACCTGCGTCCGCCGGTGGCCGCTCAGTCAAGGCAGTTGGCCGCTCGCCGGGACCTAAGTCATCTGCCGGATCGGGAAGCGCGGCGTCGCTCCACCGCCTGCGAGCGCCGAGAAGGGCAGCCGTGGCGAGCATGCTCGGTTCGCGGGCTCTCGAGGGCCTCGCGGCAGTTGTGGACTCGATCTCGTCGGGCATCTCGACTCTTCTTCTGTGGAAGTTCGCAGGGTTTGCCAGCCGGTCGAACCATCGCCGGGACGGTGCGCCGTCCAATACCACCCGGCCGAGAATCGCCGAGCCCATTGTGTCACGCGCCACGCCCTGAGGCGAGGGCCGGCGGTTCACCTGCCACGCGAGAATGTCGACCAGGCCGCAAAGCCAGCCAAGCCAAGCGACACATTGCAGGCACCCGAGAAGGTGAGCGTCGTCGATCGACTGACCAGGCCGACTCAGAACCTGGAGGGACAGCGTCAGTGACGCCCGCGGAGGGAAGACGGAGGCGAGACAGGCACCGGCTGCCAGAAGGAGCGATGTCGTCAGCGCCAAGCGGAGAGCGGCGTTTGAGCGCTCACGATGGAGGCGAGTGCCCCGCATCGTCAACCAGCGACGGCTTCCGCCGAGGCGTGGGCGCTGATAGTGACCGACGGAATCCCAACAAGGCTGAGAAGTGGTGTCGAGACTGAGAACGGGGTGACCGTCGCAGTGACGAGGCCGGCGGCGGCTCGGGCGGTCCCCGGATGTCCATCCGCAGCCATGACATATTCGGCGGCATGCACCGGCTCGGCCCCTCCGTCGACGATGCCTCCGAGATGAAGAGTGCCGGCCGAGAGCTGGGCAGCGCCGGTGCGGGCGGCCTGCTCGGCTTCGGCCATTGCCGTCTCCCGGTCCGCCAGCACCTGACCGCCTTCTGCCACGAGGCCAAGAAGTGCAACGAGCGCGGTGCAGAGCAGCACGGTGAAGGCGGCGATCGATCCCTCTTCGGACCTGCAGTCGCGCCGACGTCGTCCGGTCATGGCTGCATAGCCCGGAAGGGCTCGAGCGAGGCGCTCTCCTTCGCTGATAACTGGACGACGGTTGGCACGGCGATGACTGCCAAATTCGGCAACCTTGCAGAGCACGCGACGGTGACCGTGATCTCGCCTCCAGGCCGGAAGTCGCTCGTATTGGTGGAGACCTGGAAGTGCGAGCAGGCCAAGCCGTCCCCGATCGCGTTAGCCACTCCCGTGACAGTCGCAGCGTAGGTCGCGGCTTGCGGCGTCGGCCCGTCGACCGCGGCCTCGACAGCGGCACGGGCCGATTCGTCCACCTGTTGGCGGTCGAGAAGCAGCTGCGACCCGACGACGAAGACGCCAACGAACGCGAGACACAGAGGTGTTACAAGCACGAGCTCGGCAGCAGCTGATCCGCGGTCCGACCTCCCTTGCGACCTTCCCGCTCTCGGTGCGGGCCTCATCCGCCAGGCCTGAACAACTGAGCCGGGCCGTCGCTCGTGGCGTGCACCGTCAGGTGGAGGCCCGGTAGGAAACTCGGAACGGTCGCGCTCAGGCCTACAACCATCTGAGATCCGGCACCTTCGGCGACTGTCACCTGTGGCCTGACGAGAAGGCCTCCGGCGATCGCCGCCACGTCCTGTGAGACGAGCCGGGCGGCGACGGATTCGCCGCCGTTACTCGCGCGGGCTGCTGCTCCGCCTTCTGCGACGGCAAGTGCCGCTGCGTGGCTCGCGAGACCGAATAGAGCGAACTGGATTCCCGCGAGGAGCAGAATCATGAGGGCCGGCATGACGAGCACGGTCTCGGGAACAGTCGATCCGCTGTCACTGCTCCCGCGCTCGGAGGCACGCCGGAACCGGCCCGGGCGGCAGTTAGCTGCGACCCCTCGGCGCCGGTGGCCGGAAGGCCGCCGGACACAGAGGGAGTCGGCAGAGCCGGTCCCGGGCTGCGACGCGAGCTCAGTTGGCCGCACTGGAGATCGTCTTAGCGATGTGGGTCGCGTCGCCAGTGACGGCCTTCGTGATGAGGGCGCCCACTGCGATCGCAAGGGCCACGAATACACCGACGATGACGATCTTCTCTGCAACGTCGCCCCGTTCTGGGTCGAGTTTGGATGCAGCGATACGAGCGTTCAGCGTGTCGATGACCAACAGAACAAGCTGGAGTTCCAACATTGGGATGCTCTCGTTTCCTGAGGAGCTACGGCGGTCGGCGCCGGTCGGCGCGAAAGGGCGGGTCACGGTGGAGCCGCGATCAAGCTCAGAACACGTGAGCGAGCCGCACGCCAGCTGGGTACATGAGGAAGATCATGAAGGCGAGCATCAAGATTATGGACGGCAGGAACAATCGCTCGGTAGTGGCGTTCGCTTGTGCTTGTGCCTCGGCCATCTGGCGTTGCCTAAGAGAGGTCGCTTTTGCTACCAGCGTTGTGCGCACTCTTGCCCCTTCGGTACCAGCCAAGCTCAGCGTGCACGCAAGCTCGTCGAGCTGTGGGACTCCGATTTCGCGCCCCAGCCGGGCGAGCGCGTTCCACGGAGTCGTAGCTGCGAGCTGCGCCTGCTCGAGTGCACCGCGAAGCCGGGAGAACGACAGGTCGTCGGAGATCTCCGAGCTTACTTGGAGTGCGCTCTCGACTCCCATCCCACCGGCCTGGGCGAGCGCGATGAGCTCGAGCCAACACCCGAGAGCCCGCAGGAAGGACTCGCGTTCGGTTGCGGCCTGCCGCTTGAGCTCGGCCCCTGGGAGGAGCATCCCGAGCACGGCTCCCCCGAGCGCGGCTGCGATCACGGCATACGGCGGGAGCGCCACGATGGTTGCGCTGATCGCGGTGCAGGCCAGTGCACCGCCCGCGCCGAGACTGATACTGGTCATCCCGATGGCGGCCAGTTGATCGTTCTGATCACGCGCCATGATGGCGAGATCCTCCGGTTGCGTCAGCGGCCGGCCGAGGCGAAGCGTCCAGGTGTCGAGCTCTTTCCCGATAGAGGCAAACACAGGCCGCTGCGAGGTGCCTGATGCGGCGCGCTGATCGGGATCTCCTGCGTGGCTCGAAGTGTCGAAACGTGCCACGGCGTCCACTAACGCCGGACGCCGCGCGCGAAGGCCGACGAGGATGCACACAAGACCACATCCGAGGACCCCACCGAGGAGCGAAAGTGTCGTCACGGTCTTCCCCCTGCTTCCGAGAGCAACAGTCGAGCGAACGGGCGCGGCCGCACCATCACGGACATGAGCCACAAGCCGAGGGCGAACACGAGGCCGACCACACCGAGCATCACTTGGCCGGAAGCAGATTCGTAAGGCGCCAGGTAGGCACGTGCGAACACACACATCAGGCCAAAGAGCCCGAGCGAGAAGCCGGTGATCATGCGAACCGCCGTCTGCGAGGCGGCTCTGGAGGACTCGATCCCAAGCCTCATCGCCACTTCCTCCCGGATGGCATGTGCCAGTGCGCCGAGCAAGTCGCCCAGTCGCTGGGCACGTTCACGACTTGCCATCACGAGTGACGCGACCACCATGTCGGCGGCCGGATCGGCGATCTCGTCGGCAAGCTCGCGTAGAGCGTCTTCGATCGGCACGCCCGCGGTCAACTTGCCCGCGAGCGCGCGAATCTCTGCTTCGACTGGCTTCGGAGCGGTCCCGGCGGTCGCGACGAGCGCCTGTGTCAAGCCCGATGCGCCCGCGAGCGTGTCCCGCAGCATCTCGGTCCACGAGGCGATGGCCTCGAGCTTGTCGATCTGCTGCCGGCTGGTTCCGCCAGTCAGCCCCTTGAGGCCGAGCGTGGCGGCTGCGCCGAGGAAGAGCGCCATGGGCCACCGAGTGATGACGAGCGCGACCATTCCGACAGTCAAAGCGATCGCTGCCTCGCGTCCTTGGACCATAAAGCGTCGGCTGCCGGGGCGAGGCTCGCTGCGCCTGGGTTGCACGTGGTCGGCTGAAATGTCTGTGGGCTGTGCGGAGCCCTGTCGAGCACCGCGGAGGATCAGGTACACACCGAAGCCCCCGAAGCCGCCCAACGTCGCGCTCAGGAGAATCATCCCCATACCCCACCTCGACGGGCCCCGGTGGCGTAGCCACGCTGCGCAAGTACCTTGGCGGAGCGGTCGCTCAATGGAGCGCCGGGCACGGCGTCACCCTGAGGTCCCGGTCGCCAGATCTCGTTCGAAATCACGAGTGGTCCCTCCGCGTCGACGACTTCACGCACGGACGCGACCCGGCGCGCAACTCCCGAGTCGGTTCGAGTCGAGTCGACATGAACCACGTAGTGCACCGCTCCCGCTATGAGGAGGTTCGTGGCTTCGAGTGGCAGGCGCTCGGGTGCTTGCACGGCGTAGGAGGCGATCCGGCGGAAGACCCCAGCGGACGAGTCAGCGTGGATCGTGCCCATCGAGCCGGCTCGCCCCTGGCTCATAGCGTTAAGCATCGGAATGACCTCGTCGCCGAGCACTTCGCCGACGATCACCCGAGACGCGTTCATCCGCAGAGACCGGCGCACGAGCTGCGCCATACCGATTGCCCCTTCGCCTTCGGTGTTGGCGAGTCGCGCTTCCATCGCGACGCAGTCCGGGTGTCGTTCGCGCTGCTGGTCGAGACCGAGCTCGAGCGCTTGCTCGATCGTGACGATCCGTTCCTCGGTTGGGATCTCCGCCGCGAGAGCTCGTAGGAGCGTGGTCTTGCCTGCGTTCATCGCGCCGGATATGAGGATGTTGCGCTTGGCTCGGACTGCGGCAGACAAGAAGCCCGCCAGGTCTTCGTCGAGGGTCCCGAGCTCGACGAGGTCGCCGAGGTCGTGATCTGCCAGCCGGTGGCGGCGGATGTCGACTACGGGTCGCTTCGTCACCGCCATGACGGCGGACAGCCGGCTCCCATCGGGCAGCCTCAAGTCGAGCTCGGGTTGAGCGGCGTCGAAGCGGCGTTCGCTCAGACCGAAACGGACCCCGGCGCTGCGAACCATCGCTATCAACTCGTCATCGGAGCTCGCGACTGCGCCCACCATCTGCTTCGTCCCACTCGCGTAGGTGACGAACGCCTGGTCGCATCCGGTGACGTCGATGTTCTCGACGCGGGGATCATCGATGAACACCTGCAGCACGCCTAGACCGAAGAGCATGTCGAGGGCGAGCCGCTGCACCCGGTCTTCTGTGGCGCGATCGAGCGGAGTCGCGCCGGCCGACACCCGTGCTGCCGCGCGGGCGTCGAGAGCCCGCTGCGCGAAAGCCTGCGCTCGGACGCGCACCGAAGCTCCGGTGGCATCGGCTCTCGCCGGTGCGTCACTGTCCGCCAGAGCACGAGCGACGTCCGCCCGGAGTGCACTCGCGAGGTTCACGATCTCGCGATCGAAGATGCCCGACTGAGTCACCTCCTGGTTGGGTTCGCCGAGGGGTGTCATCGCGAGCCCGACCTGAGACCCGCTCGCGTCGCGGCTGTGGACACATGCGGTGGAGGCACTTCGAGAATTCGCGCGGTTGGAAGAGCGATCGACGGTGCCTCACCGAGCACCACCGACGCGAGCAACTGCACTGCCGGATCCGACGAACGGCCCAGATGGCGGAGCGCCGAAGACGAGAGTCTCCTCGAGGGTTGAGCTAACAATGGCGAGTGCATGGTGTCGAGCGGGACAACCGCGGCAACCGGGTGCCCGAGCGCGCTTGCCACTTCGTGCGCGGACTCACCGCTTCCCTCGGTGAGGACTGCTTTCGCGTCGATGCCTTCGGCGGCGAGCGATACAAGTGCCGATCTAGCGTGCACGATCGAAGCCGTGTCCGAGCGACAGGCGACGAGAACGCAATCACTCGCCTCGAACAGACTTCGTGAGGTCATCGTGCCGACCCGACCTGCGTCTACGACGACCGGGAGGGACATCGCTGCAGCGGCGCGGGCAAGAGGTCCGGCGAGCCACTCGATGACGGAGCGTTGAGCGCGGCCCGCGACTCCGGGAACAATCGCGACGCCTGGCAATGAGTGTGTGTTCTGCGCGTGGGCGACGAGGAGCGAGTCGTCAAAACCGTGACGGCCCGCGAGTGCCAATGTGGCCGCACCCGGCACCGGGTCGAGACCGAGGCGCAGTGCCAGGTCCCCACCGTCGGGGTCCGCGTCGACGAGGCAGGCGCCTGGTACCTGAGCTTGTCTTCGGCAGGCGAGCTCGCGAGCAAGCAATAGTGCGATGGTGGTCGCGCCGGGCGAGCCCTTTGCTGAGACGACGGTGACGAGGCTCATCGGGTAGCTGCTTGCAGCCTGGCCGAGCTAGGTGGAACCTCCACGAGGCTGACGTCACCGGCGGCACTCGCTGCGGCGATGACGGCGGCG
>PLDN01000180.1 GCA_003136185.1 Acidimicrobiaceae bacterium
CGCTCGCGATCGCGATGAACCGTATCGGCGGGAAGTCCAACACCGGAGAAGGGGGCGAAGACCCTGCGCGCTACGTCCCCGACGCGAACGGTGATTCCCGCCGCTCAGCGGTGAAGCAGGTCGCCTCCGGGCGTTTCGGTGTCACGAGTGAGTACCTCGTCAGCGCCGACGACCTCCAGATCAAGATCGCGCAGGGCGCCAAACCGGGCGAGGGTGGACAGCTCCCGGCTCAGAAGGTCTATCCCTGGATCGCGAAGACTCGTCATTCCACGCCCGGCGTCGGGTTGATCTCGCCCCCTCCACATCACGACATCTACTCGATCGAGGACATCGCGCAGCTCATCTACGACTTGAAGAACGCCAACCCGGCGGCTCGCATCCACGTGAAGCTCGTCTCCGAAGTCGGAGTCGGGACGGTCGCTGCAGGCGTCGCAAAGGCTCATGCTGACGTCGTACTCATCTCCGGGCACGACGGGGGGACCGGCGCGGCTCCTCTCACGTCCTTGAAGCATGCCGGGGTCCCGTGGGAGCTGGGCCTGGCCGAGACGCAGCAGACGTTGATCCGCAACGGGTTGCGGGACCGGATCGTCGTGCAAGTC
Source organism: Acidimicrobiaceae bacterium (assembly GCA_003136185.1). Lineage (GTDB taxonomy): Bacteria > Actinomycetota > Acidimicrobiia > Acidimicrobiales > Bog-793 > Palsa-601. The sequence continues at coordinate 600 of PLDN01000180.1, forward strand.
GATGGCCAGATCAAGACGGGCCGCGACGTCGTGATCGCCGCGCTGCTCGGAGCCGAGGAGTTCGGCTTCGCGACGGCTCCGCTCGTCGTATCGGGTTGCGTAATGATGCGCGTTTGTCACCTCGACACCTGTCCGGTCGGGATCGCCACCCAAAATCCCGAGCTGCGACAGCGCTTCAACGGCAAGCCGGAGTTCGTCGAGACATTCTTCGAGTTCATCGCCGAGGAGGTGCGCGAAATTCTCGCTCAGCTTGGATTCCGCACTCTCGAAGAGGCTGTAGGCCATGTCGAGTGCCTCGAGGTGGCGCATGCCGTCGATCACTACTGGAAGGCCGCCAAGCTCGATCTCTCTCCGATACTCCTCCCGGCGGCTCCGGGCGAGACGCTTCACCACACGACGGCGCAGGACCACGGGCTCGAGCACGCGCTCGACAACGTGCTCATTGCGAACAGCGCCGACGCGCTCGAGAACGGCAAGCCCGTCGAGATGGACCTCTCGGTCAGAAACGTCCACCGCTCCGTCGGAACGATGCTCGGCCACGAGCTGACTTCGCGCTACGGCGGGGGCGGGCTCCCTGACGGGACCATCCACATCCGCCTCTCGGGCTCGGCCGGGCAAAGTTTCGGCGCGTTCGTGCCCCGCGGGATCACCCTCGAGCTGATTGGTGACGCAAACGACTATCTCGGCAAGGGCCTCTCAGGTGGCCGCCTCGTCGTGCGGCCGCACGAGTCCGCCCCTTCGCCGGCCGAGGAGCAGGTGATCGTCGGCAACGTCGTGCTCTACGGCGCGACGAGTGGCGAGGCGTTCATCAGGGGTCAGGTGGGCGAACGATGCTGTGTGAGGAACTCCGGCGCTGTCGCGGTGGTCGAGGGCTTGGGAGATCACGGATGCGAGTACATGACCGGCGGGACCGTCCTTGTCATAGGAGCCACCGGCCGCAACTTCGCGGCGGGTATGTCGGGCGGGATCGCTTACGTGCACGACCCCGATCACCATCTCGAGGTCCGCTGCAACCTCGAGATGGTCGCGCTGGAGCAACTCGACGAAGAGGACTGCCGTACCGTCTTGGAGCTGCTCCGGCGCCACGAGGCGCTGACCGGCTCGGCAGTCGCCGCTCGCTTGCTCGCCGACGAGCCGGCAGCTCTTTCTCAGATGGTGAAGGTGATGCCGAAGGACTACCGGCGGGTGCTCGAGGCGACGCGTCGCGCCATCGAGAACGGCGAAGTGGTCGAAGAAGCGATCATGGCGGCCTCCCGTGGGTGACCCGCGAGGCTTTCTCCGCTATGACCGCGTCGGGCCGACGCGCCGGCCGGTCGCGCTGCGGCTGGGGGACTGGAAGGAGGTCTACGAGCCGTTTCCCACAAGCGTGCTCGAGACCCAGGCCGCCCGGTGCATGGACTGTGGTATCCCTTTCTGCCACGAGGGGTGCCCGCTCGGGAACCTGATCCCGGAATGGAACGACCTCGTCATGCGCGGCCGGATGGACGACGCGGCCGAGCGGCTGCACGCGACCAACAACTTCCCGGAAATCACAGGCCGGCTGTGTCCCGCGCCCTGCGAGGGCTCGTGCGTGCTGGGCATCAATGCCGAGCCGGTGCTCATCAAGCAGGTCGAAGTGGAGATTGCCGAGCATGCCAGGCGATCGGGCGGGCTCCACCCGAGACCGTCGGCACTACCGACGGGACGCAGCGTGGCGGTCGTAGGTTCGGGTCCCGCCGGCCTCGCGGCTGCGCAGCAGCTCACGCGTGCGGGCCACCGTGCGGTTGTGTTCGAGCGGGCGGAGAAGATAGGTGGACTGTTGCGGTATGGGATCCCGGAGTTCAAGATGGAGAAGTCGGTGCTCGACGATCGGCTGTCTCAGATGAGTGCGGAGGGGACTGAGTTCCGGACGCGGGTTTCCGTTGGTCTTCCTGGCTCGACGGCCTCGGACGCTGCCACGGCGTCGCAGGCGAGCGGAGAAACGCTCGCCTGCTCCGGTGTCAGCGCCGCGGCGCCTGATGCCGTTTCCGTATCCGCAGGCGACTTGCGGCGGGAGTTTGACGCGCTGGTTCTGGCTGGTGGCTCTACCGTGCCTCGGGATCTTGCGGTGCCGGGGCGGGAGCTTTCGGGGATCCACTTCGCGATGGATTATCTGAAGGGGTCCAACCTTGTTTGTGAGGGGGTGCTGGGCGAAGCGCCGATNNTCGGCGGCGGCGACACCGGCGCCGACTGTCTCGGGACCGTTCACCGTCAAGGTGCGCGGTCGGTCTGCCAGCTCGAGATCATGGAGACTCCGCCGAACTTGCGCTCGGCCGGCAATCCCTGGCCCACGTGGCCGCTCATCTTCCGCACCTCCTCTGCTCACGAGGAGGGCGGGTCGCGGCTGTTTGCCGTCGCGACCAGCGCCTTCATCGGCGACGAAGCCGGAAGGGTGCGCTCGATCGCGCTGCACGACGTGCGCCAGGAGGTCGTCGACGGGCGAATGACCTTTCTGCCGATCGCAGGCTCGGAGCGGGAGTTGGCGGCGGATCTGGTGTTGTTGGCGCTGGGTTTTGCCGGGCCTGAGCGGGGAGGAGTCGTGGCCGAGCTCGGACTCGACCTCGATACGCGGGGCAACGTCGCGGTCAGCTCGACTTTTGCTACGAGCGTCGACGGCGTCTTCGCGTGTGGCGACATGGCGCGCGGTCAGAGCCTCATCGTCTGGGCGATCGCGGAGGGCCGGACGGTTGCTGCCGAGGTCGACCGCTACCTGATGGGGAGAACCGCCCTCAGTGAGCCGATCACGGCTGGTCAGCTCGCGCTTTCATAGCAACGGGTGCCGAGCACTCAAGCGCCCTCGGATTCGGCGACCTTAAGCGGAGCGCTCGGGCGGATGTTGCCGTGTCCGGCGATCCAGGTGCGTAGCTCCGAGGCTGCCATCGGCATGGCGATGTGGAAGCCTTGCACCGCGTCGCAGCCGAGCATCGTGATAACCCTCATGACCTCAGCGGAGTCGACGCCCTCCGCGATGACCGAGAGGTGGAGGCTGTGCCCGAGCTCGACGACCGCCCGCACGATCGCCTGTGCGATCTCGTCCTCGAAGAGCGGTTTCACGAAGGACTTGTCGATCTTGACCGAGGTGACCGGCAAGCGCTGTAGGTAGGCGAGCGAGGAGTAACCCGTCCCGAAGTCGTCGAGAGCAAAACGAACGCCTCTTTGCGTCAGCTCCTCCAAGCTACGGAGCGCTCCTTCAGGGTCGAGCATGACGGCGCTCTCGGTGATCTCGAGCTCGATCGCCTCGGGCGGCAGGCCCGCCCTCGCGAGGGCTGCCATCACCGAATCGAGCAGCGAGGGATCGTGAACTGTTCCGGCTGACAGGTTGACCGCTACCGGGAGCCTCCAGCCGGCTCGTTGCCAAGACGCGCACTCGGCGAGCGCCCGCGCGAGCACCCAGTTCGTTAGCTCCCGGATGATGCCCGTTTGTTCTGCTAGCGGCACGAAGACGTCGGGAAGGAGAAGGCCTCTTGTCGGGTGCTGCCATCGCACGAGAGCTTCCACTCCTGTGACTCGGCCGTCTTTCGTCGACGTCTTCGGTTGGTAGTCGAGACGTAGCTGGCCGTGGTCGATCGCCTCTGCAAGCTCGCTCGCAAGGGCGAGGCGCGAGAGGCTCGAGCGCTCGAGGTCGTCTACATAGCGCCGCACTCCCGCGTGCTCGGACTTCGCCTGGTACATGGCGGCCTCGGCTCGCCGGAGAAGCGCCGAGACCTGAATCTCGCCGTCGCGGTCCGGGTCTGCCGCCGCGATACCGACGCTTCCTCGCAGGCGAAGGTGGACGCCGGCGACGTCGATCGGTTCGCCGATGAGCGAGAGCAGCCGGTACGCGAACGCATGCTCTTCGTCCTGCGAGCCGATGGTACGAGCGACGACTGCGAACTCGTCACCTCCCAGGCGGGCGACGAGCTCGATCGGCTCGCCGATCCGCTGGAGGCGCCGCGCAACCTCGATGAGGACGATGTCGCCGATGGCGTGGCCGAGCGTGTCGTTGATCTCCTTGAAGCGGTCGATGTCGAAGACGAATACCGTGCGGTCGCCACCGCGCAGAGGTTGGCGGTGGCCCGCCGGAGCTGCCGCGACAGCGCTGTGGTCGGCCAGCAGAAGCCGGTTGGGGAGGCCGGTGAGGGGGTCCTGGAGCGCCTGATCCCGGATCGCGTGGTCAGCCCTCGTACGGGCAGCCGCCGCCGCCAGGACGTTTGCGACGGCCTTGACGAAGTTGATGTCCTCGTCTGCCCAGATCCTCCGGGTGCGGCTGCCGATCCCGAGCACACCGACCGGGAGGTCCTCGCCGGGGATCGGCGTCTCGATTACCGATACGGCCGCTGCCCGCGTCCACAGCTCCGGGACGTCGAAGCGGTCCTCCTCCCGGAGGTCCTCGGAGATGACGGTGTCCTGAGTCACGAGGGCGAAGCTGGCCGGCGAGGAGGTGGGATCGCTCGACATGAGCTCGCTTCCCGAGACCACCTGGCCCTTGCTGGCCGAAAGCGTGAGCAGCGAAGCATCCGCGTAAGACTCGAAGACGTGGACGATGTCCGCATGGAGCTGCGTGCCGAGCACTTCGACGGCATCTTCTACGAGGTTCGAATAGTCGAGGCCGACGAGAGCCCATCTGCCGAGTTCCGCAAGTGCGGCCTGCCGGGCGGCATTTGAGAGCAGGCGCACCTCGGTCTCTCGTTGCGCAGTCACGTCGCGAAGCGTCACGACAACGCCCGCGACCGCTGGATCATCCAGCAGGTTGTTGCCGATGGATTCGAGGTGGCGCCACGTTCCGTCTGCGTGTGCCATGCGGTAGGCGATGGGCGTTTGGGTGCCCGAGTGGCGGAAAGTTTCCCGGATGCTGTCGCGGCAGATCTCGCGGTCGTCGGGGTGGATCATGGACAAGACGTCGATCACATCTCCGGCCCGCCATGCGTAGCCGAGCACCCGCTGACAGGCGGGATTGACGTAGTGGAGCGTTCCGTCGCCGGTGAGAACGATGATCACGTCCGAGGCGTGCTCGACGAGAGCTGCCTGGCGCCTCGCGGCGTCAAGGACGGCAGCTTCGGCCGCCACCTTGGCCGAGACATCGACGACGATGCCGGCAAAGCCCGTGACCGAGCCAGCCTGGTCGCGGAGCGGTTGCGCCCACGCTTCGAGGTGTCTTCCTTCGAACGGGATCTGCGCCCGCCGGATCGGCTCGCCCTCGAGCGCGCGCTTGGCGTGCTCGGCGATTAGGGCGTAATCGCCGAAGACGTCGAGGAAGGACTTTCCGACCATCGCCTCAGACCGCAGCTGGAACTGGGTGAGCAGCCCGCCATCCATGAGGGTAATGATCCCCTCGCCGTCACACGCGAACAACAGAATCGGTCCAGAACGGGCGACGATCGAGGTCGTGGCGTTGCTTGCACGGAGCGCCTCTTCTGACTCCTTCGCCCGTGCGAGCTCCTGTTCGGCCACCTCGATCAGGCGGGCATTGTCGATCGCGAGGGCCAGACGGTCGCCGACCTGGCGCAAAAGGGCGTCGTCGGAACCGTCGGCGACAGGTCGGATGAGGCTGATCACTCCGCGGACCTCGCCCCGAGCAGGAAGGGAGGCGAGCACGACCGAAGAGCCGGCAAGCGCGGTTGGGAGCAGAAGGCCGTCGAACAGGTCGCTGAGCGTCGCGGAACGGACCACGGCGGTGCCTGAAGCGTCACAGAGATCACTCCAAGGCGCCTGCGTCATCTGGAAGGACTTCTCGCCCAGTGCGGCTCTCAGCTCTTCGAGGCTGACGGACCCGTCGGAGAAGGCATCCCGGAAGTCGAACTGACCGTCACGGGCAAGCCAGAGAATGCACGGGCCGCCGGCGAGCTCGGCCGTCATTCGGACCGCGAGGGCGATCGTGGCCTCATAGCTCGCCGTCGCGTGGGCGAGCGACTGGGAGAGCTGATCCAGGATCGCGTTGATCTCGCTCGCTCGTCCCAATGCCGTCTCGCTATCCGAGGCGCTTCCGACGCTCGACGACTTGGGTGCCCCTTCGAGCTCCTGCACTCGAGACCCCCCTTGATGGCCTCCCAACAGGATAGTGGTGCTGGAGCTGGTAGGTCCCTCTCGTGAAGTCGTCGGTCGGGCCAAGCCGCCGTTTGCAGGTAAGGGGTGCCGCGACCGTATTGTTGGGCGCGAGGCCGGGGATACAGCTCGGTAGTCACCGGCCGCGCCCGCGGTCCGAGAGGGGGAGAGCGATGCGCAGCACTATGCAGGAGTCGCAGCTGCTCGTCCGCGAGATCCTGCGGCACGGCCAACAGGTCTACGGAACGAGCGAGATCGTGACCTTCGAGGGCGAAGAGTTCCGGCGCGCAACCTTTTCCGACGTGAGCCGGCGTGTGGCGCAGCTTGCGCACGGCCTGAGTGGCCTTGGTGTCGGGCTCGGCGACCGTGTCGGGACGTTCTGCTTCAACCACCAGGAGCACCTCGAGGCATATCTCGCCATTCCGAGCATGGGGGCTGTACTGCACACCTTGAACGTGCGGCTCTTCCCTGAGCAGCTCAAGTACGTGATCGACCATGCCGAGGACAAGGTGATCATCTGCGACGCGGCGATGGCCGGAGCTCTCGCGAGGGTGGTCGGTGAGTGCTCGACGGTCGAGCGCATCGTGGTCGTCGGGGAGGGCGACCTGTCGGCTCTCGAGGCGCTCGGGGAGATAGGCGTGACGATCGCGTACACCGATCTAATCGCGGGCAAGCCGACCGAGTACGAGTGGCCCGACTTAGACGAGCGGGAAGCTGCCGCGATGTGTTTCACGAGCGGCACGACCGGTAATCCGAAGGGTGTCGCGTACAGCCATCGTTCGACGTACCTTCACTCGCTCGCTAGCACGTCGAGCGCCACGCTCGGCATCGCGAGTACTGACCGGGTCCTCGTTGTCGTACCGCAGTTCCACGCGAACGCCTGGGGCATCCCTTATGCCGCCTGGCTCTCGGGCGCCGACCTGATCATGCCGAAGCAATTCCTGCAGGCGGAGCCCCTTGTGAAGATCATCGAGGCGGAGCGCCCAACGTTCGCCGGCGCCGTGCCGACGATCTGGAACGAGGTACTTCGCTATGCGGAAAGTCACGGATCGGACCTCTCATCGTTCCGCGGCATCGTCTGCGGCGGCTCTGCTGTGCCGCTCTCGCTTATGCAGCGCTTCCAGGAGCTCTACGGCGTCAAGATCATCCAGGCATGGGGAATGACCGAGACGAGCCCCCTCGCCTCGGTCGCGATTCCTCCCCGCGAGGCCGTCGGCGACGATGCCTGGACCTATCGCACGAAGGCCGGAAGGGTGGCTTTCGGAGTCGAGGCGCGTGTCGTCGACGGCGCCGGCAACGTCGCTCCTCGCGACGGCCAGTCGGTCGGAGAATTCGAGGTCCGGGGGCCGTGGGTCACGGGCGCCTACTACGGCGATCCGACCCCAGATCGCTTTCACGACGGCTGGCTGCGCACCGGTGACGTCGGCACGATCGACGAGCAGGGATTCCTGACGATCACAGACCGGACAAAGGACGTCATCAAGACTGGCGGCGAGTGGATCTCGTCAGTCGAGCTCGAGAACGCTCTGATGGGTCATCCCGCCGTGTTCGAGGCTGCCGTCGTCGCGATCCCTGACGACCGCTGGGACGAACGTCCTCTCGCCTGCGTCGTCTTGAACGAGGGGACCGAGGTGTCGGTCGCGGAGCTCGCGTCGTATCTGACAGACAAGGTGGCGAAGTGGTGGGTACCCGAGAGATGGTCGTTCGTCAGCGAGGTCCCGAAGACGAGCGTCGGCAAGTTCGACAAGAAAGTTCTGAGGGCAGAGTTCGCGAAAGGTGACCTCGAAGTCGTCGCACTCGAAAAGAAGGCCTGAGCTGCGTTGCCGGAATCCGAGCGGCTCGAGGAGCTCGCGAGCGAGCTCGACAGGGTGGCCGAGGGTCTCGCCGACTGCGCGATGGACGTGCTGCGGGCGGCGATCTCGCAGGCGACCGAGTCGAGCGGTGAGCAGGCTCGACGCCGAGAGAAGCTGATCAACCGGGCGCGGACTTCGGTGGAAAAGGCCGCTCGCCTCGCTCGGCAGGCCTCCCGATCTGCCGACGAGGAGCCAGAAGAGGACGAGCCCGACTTCTGAAGGACGCGGTCGCGCCGGCTCAGGTCCCGCCGCACCGGTTCAGGGCGTCGATCAGCTGGCGGAAGCGGCCCTGGAACCGAAGGTCTAGTTCGAACGCGACCCTCGGCAGCTCGAGATGCTGCTTGTCAGAGCGCTCCGGTGGCAGCGGACCGGTGCGCCAGATCCCGCGCTCCGAGCAACAGTCGGCGAAACCAGAGTTGAGCTCCGCCAGTTCCGAGTCGCTCGGTGCGGTCCGCAGGCGGATGACCATGACACTGCCCACGAAGCGGCGCGAGTGGTAGTTCCGGTAAAAATCGAGGATCTCGCCGACGGCCTCGTCGACGTCTGCAGTGATCCGGTAAAAGGCGCTGTCCTCGGGGCTGGCAAGGCCGCGGCGGATGACTTCTCCGGTGACGAACCGCTCCCAGGACTCCCAGTAGGGCTCGCCCGGGACGTCGACGAGCACGATCGGGGCGGGCTCGGCTTTCCCGGTCTGGAGCAGCGTCAACAGTTCGAAGGCCTCGTCGAGAGTCCCAAAACCTCCTGGAAGCACGGCAAAGCCAGCCGACTCCTTCATCAACATGAGCTTGCGCGTGAAGAAGTACTTCATCTCGACGAGGCGTCCCTCAGCGGCGAGCTCGGGGTGCGAGACTGACTCGAAGGGAAGCCTTATGTCGACGCCGATCGCCATGTCGGCGCCGGCGCCGTCGGTGCCGGCCGCCATTATCCCAGGCCCGGCGCCGGTGACGACCATCCAGCCCTCTCGGGCCATCCGGGCGGCCAACTCTTTCGCCTGCGCGTAAAGGGGGTCGTCGGGCCTCGTGCGGGCTGAGCCGAACATCGTGAGTTTGGGCGTGTCACGGAAGGGGGCGAATAGCTGGAAGGCTCGAGCCATCTCCGACAAAGCCGACGTCGCAATCTTCATGTCGAGCCGGCTCGGAGCTCCATTGCCGAGGTGAAGGGACGTGCGGATCAGGTCGCGCAAAAGGTCACGGTTCTCCCGCGCCCCCACGAGGTCGAGTAGCTCGCCGATCTGGTGATCGGCTCCCGCGGGAAGCGGCCGCCGGAGGGCCTCTTCGGCCCTCGCGATGGCCTTGGCCGGCTCAGATTCCGGCGCAGCCGTTGCAGCGGCCCCGGCTCCCTCGGCGGTCCCGGGGGCCTCGGTGGCGGCCGGTCCCGGGCTCGGCGCCTCCGGCGGGCTGTCTCGGGTCTCGCCGGTCACGACGTGAGAGCGGCGACCCGGCCGTAGAGGGTCGTGCGTTGTTCGAGAGGTCGCCCGATCGGCTGGGTTATCTCGCGGAAGCCGGCTTCGTCCATGGCCTGACCGTGGCTCGCGCCAGCGGCGCGTGAGATGTTCTCGTCGATCAGCGTGCCTCCGAGGTCGTTGCAGCCCGCCTTCAGCAGCTGGCGGGCCCCTGCAGCGCCCATCTTCACCCAGCTGGCCTGGATGTTGTCGATGGCTCCCCGGTAGGCGATCCGCCCGACGGCGTGCATCAGGATCGCCTCGCGGAAGGTCGGGCCGCGACGCGCGCGGCGTTGTAGGTACAAGGGAGTCGCCATGTGCACGAAGGGCAAAGGGACGAACTCGGTGAAACCCCCAGTGACCTTTTGGAGGTCCCTTGTTCGGACAATGTGACGAGCCCATGAGCGGGGATGTTCGATGGCACCGAACATGATCGTCACATTTGACCTGAGCCCTATTTCGTGGGCGGTCTTGTGGACTTCGAGCCACCGGTCGGTCCGGATCTTGTCGGGGCAGAGGATCTCTCTCACCTCGTCGTCGAGGATTTCGGCCGCCGTGCCAGGCAGAGTCTTCAGGCCGGCGTCACGTAAGCGACCAAGGTAGGTGGCGAGATCCTCGCCGAGGCGCCGTGCGCCCTCGTGCACCTCGAGTGCTGTGAAGCCATGGATGTGGATCCGCTCCGAGGCGGCGCGGACGGCCGAGATCACGTCGATGTAGTAGTCGCCATCGAATTTGGGGTGTATTCCCCCCTGGAGACATACCTCGGTGGCGCCCTGTTCTTCGGCTTCGACCACACGCCGAGTGATCTCCTCGAGATCAAGCAGGTAAGGCGCCCCCCGCAGGTTGAGCGAGAGCGGACCCTTCGAGAACGCGCAAAAACGACACTTGAACGTGCACACGTTCGTGTAGTTGATGTTGCGGTTGGCCACAAAGGTGACCACGTCGCCGACCGCTTCCCGGCGCAGCTCGTCGGCGCGCTCGGCTACTGCCTCGACTTGTGAGCCTCGCGCTGAGAAGAGCGTGACTATCTCGTCCTCGCCCATCTCCTCGCCCGCCTCGACGGCCGCGAGTACCTCGGCGACCGGCCCCCGGAGGACGCGGGCACGGGCGGGGGGAGCACCGGACTCGACGCGAAGGAGAATCGGAGGTGCCTCCTCGCCGCCGGACACCCATTTCGAGTCTCTCGCGAGGCCTTCGGCGTCGGAGTGGTCGAGAACCGGGAAACGCATTGCCTCGTCGAGGAAGCGCTCAGGCGAAGCGGCCCATTCCGGGTGGACCGCCAGTCGAGGCGCGAGCGTGTAGCCACGCGACTCGGTGACGGCCGAGAGACGCTCGAGGCCTGGCCATGCTCGCTCGGGGTTGACGTGGTCGGAGGTGACAGGTGATACGCCTCCCCAGTCGTCGATGCCGGCATCGAGGAGCGCGCCGAAGTCGTCAGTGAGGTTCGGCGGGCCTTGCAGGTGGATCTCCATCGGAAGGAGGAGGCGGGCGACGGCGATCGACCAGAGATGCTCTTCATCGGGGCAGGGGGCGGCTCGGTGCATCGCCGTGCCCGACTTGGGGAGGAAATTCTGAACGATCACTTCTTGAACGTGACCGTGGCGCGCGTGGGAGTCCGCCACCGCCCGCAGCGCCGTGAGCCGGTCCTGGCGACTCTCGCCGATTCCTACGAGGATGCCGGTCGTGAAGGGAATCTGCATCCGCCCGGCGGCCTCGAGCGTCGCAAGCCGGCGCGCAGGGGTCTTGTCAGGAGACGATCGATGACACTCGAGCGTCGGGTTGAGCGACTCGAGCATCATTCCCTGGCTGACGCTCACGGGGCGTAGCGAGGCGAGTTCTGCCTCGGTGAGGGCGCCCGCGTTCGAGTGAGGGAGCAGGCCGGTCTGGTCGAGCGTCGTACGGCATGCCTGGGCGAGGTAGTCCACGGTCGATTCGTGACCGTGTGCCGCGAGCCAGGCTTGTGCGTCCGGATACCGCAGCTCAGGCCGTTCGCCGAGCGTGAAGAGCGCCTCGTGGCATCCTGCCATCCGACCCGCCTCGGCGATGGCGACGACCTCCTCGAGATCGAGAAACGGTGACGTGACCCTCGCAGGCGGCTTGGCGAAGGTGCAATAGGAGCAGCGGTCACGGCACAGCATCGTGAGGGGTATGAAGACCTTCGGCGAATAAGTGACCCGAGAGCCGTATTGAGTGTCGCGGGCCGCGCGCGCGAGAGCGAGCAGTACGTCGAGTGGCGCACCGAGAAGGTCGGCGTCGCTCGGAGGGGTCACCGAAATCGGGGTCACCCCGACACCCTATGGCGCGCCGCCGCCTTACCTGCGGCGCTCAGCGGACCTTGCTCACACATCTCTCGCCGGCCGTCGGTCCCGCCGCTGGCGCACTTGGATAGCGTGTGGCTGGATGAGGGCAGTCGAGCTGGATGTATCGCCCGGGCGTCCGTACCCGCTCGGAGCCACTTACGACGGGATCGGGACGAACTTCTCCCTTTTCACCGAGCACGGCGAGTACGTCGAGCTTTGCCTGTTCGACGGCTCCGGCCGTGAGACCCGCCTCAGGCTCCCTGAGGAGACGGCCCACATTCACCACGGTTTCGTGGCGGGTATCGGCCCTGGTCAGCGATACGGGTTCCGGGTGCACGGCCCGTGGCGGCCGGCTGCGGGCCATCGTTTCAATGCCGACAAGTTGCTGCTCGACCCCTACGGCAAGGCTGTCGAAGGTGGGGTGCGCTGGAACCGCTCCCTCTTCTCCCACCAGCAGGCGGACGAAGCCCGGATGTCCCGCGCTGACTCAGCGGCCTCCATGCCGAAGAACGTCGTCATCAGCCCGTTCTTCGACTGGGGCAACGACAGGCCGCCCGAGACGCCCTGGTACCAGGCCGTCGTCTACGAGATGCACGTGAAGGGTTTCACGGCCCGCCACCCTGATGTTCCACCTCAGCTGAGAGGCACCTACGCGGGCCTCGCGTCCCAGCCGGTGATCGAGCACCTGCTGTCACTCGGTGTGACTGCAGTCGAGCTTCAACCCGTGCATCAGTTCATCCAGGACCACTCGCTCTACGAGCGCGGGCTCCGCCAGTACTGGGGCTACAACTCGATCTGCTACCTCGCGCCTCACAACGAGTACGCCGCCTCCGGCTCGCTCGGCCAACAGGTGCCCGAGTTCAAGGCTCTCGTCAAGACGCTCCATTCCGCCGGCATCGAGGTGTGGCTCGACGTCGTCTACAACCACACGGCCGAGGGCAATCATCTCGGCCCGACCCTCTCGTATAAGGGAATCGACAACGCGGCCTACTACCGGCTCGATCCGGCGGATCCGCGCGCCTACATCGACTACACCGGCACCGGGAACACCTTGAACGTCCGTCACCCCCACGTGCTCCAACTCATGATGGACAGCCTCCGTTACTGGGTGTTGGAGATGCATGTGGATGGGTTCCGTTTCGATCTGGCTGCCACGTTGGCGCGGACGCTGCACGATGTCGACCGCCTGTCGGCCTTCTTCGACATCATCCAGCAGGACCCGGTCATCTCGCAGGTGAAGCTCATCGCCGAGCCGTGGGACGTGGGGGAGGGGGGCTACCAGGTAGGCAACTTCCCACCTTTGTGGTCAGAGTGGAACGGTCGCTACCGGGACACCGTGCGCGACTACTGGCGCGGAAAGGACCAGACACTGCCGGAATTGGCAGATCGGCTGACGGGCAGCTCGGACCTCTACGAGCACACCGGGCGAAAGCCCTGGGCGAGCATCAACTTCATCACCTGTCACGACGGCTTCACCTTGGCCGACCTCGTCTCTTACAACGAGAAACACAACGAGGCGAACGGAGAGGACAACCGGGACGGCGAGTCGGACAACCGGTCCTGGAACTGCGGCGTGGAAGGCGAGACCGACGACCCCGAGGTTGTCGCGCTGCGCCATCGGCAGGTCCGTAACCTGCTGGCGACGTTGTACCTCTCCCAGGGGGTGCCGATGCTGCTCGCAGGTGACGAGATAGGGCGCACGCAGCGGGGGAACAACAACGCATACTGCCAGGACAACGAGATCTCCTGGCTCGACTGGGAGCACGCCGACACGGGGCTTTTGTCATTTGTGCAGTCGCTCGCGAGGTTCAGGGCCCATCACTCCGCCTTCCGCCGCCGCCGCTGGTTCCAAGGACGCCCGGTACGGGGCGAGGGCGTCACGGATATCGCCTGGTTCTCGCCCGATGGCACTGAGATGTCCGAGTCGGACTGGCAGGTGAGCTTCGCGAAGACCGTCGGCGTCTATCTTGCCGGCGACGGGTTGCCCACCCAGGGTGTGACCGGGCGGCGCACGGACCCGATGTCAGGTGCAAGCTATTTCGTGGTGCTCAACGCCTTCTGGGAGCCGCTCGAGTTCGTGCTGCCAGGTGCGCCCTTTGGAGCCCTCTGGCTGCCCGTGCTCGACACCGCCCGTGAGCAGGACCCTTTCATGGAACAAGCGGCCGAGAACGCCCCGGTCGCGGCGGGCGCTGGGTTGCCGATCGGAGGTCGAGCATTATTCGTGCTGAAGCGCGTCGACAGTCCGGCCGATACTGACTGGGACACAATTCGCGTCCGTGAGCCGATGTAGCAAGGTCCCACTGGTAGCGGGCGCCAAGCGGCTCGAACACTGACGCGAGAGCGCTCGTGCTCCGGGCACGTCAGCTGACACCACGAATCACGCTGGAGCTGGCTCGTAACTGAGGAGCAACGCTCCGAGCGGGGGTAGTCGAAGCATGACACTCTGCTCGAACCCGTGTGCAGCGACCGTGCTCGACTCGACGCGGCCCAGATTGCCGACACCACTCCCGCCGTAATACGTCGCGTCTGAGTTCAACAGCTCGGCCCACGATCCAGCGCGCGGGACACCGATCTGATACCCGTCACGGACGACGGGGGTGCAGTTCACGACGACGAGCAGGTCTGCCGTCGGGCTGCGACGCAGCCAGGCAATCACGTCGTTAGTGGTGTCGTCGCCAACCACCCAGGAAAAGCCCTCCGGGTCGAAGTCGGTCGCGTGCAGAGCTTCGAGCTCGCGGTTGCAGCGGTTTAGGTCGGTCACGAGGCGCGCGATGCCGGCGTGACCCGCATGATCGAGCAGCGACCAATCGAGCTCTAGCTCGTGCGACCACTCGAGCCACGTCGCGAGCTCGCCTCCCATGAAAAGGAGTGACTTGCCGGGCTGGAACGCCTGCATCGAATAGAGCAGGCGCAGGTTCGCCCGTCTTTGCCACTCGTCGCCCGGCATCTTCCCGAGAAGCGAACCCTTACCGTGGACGACCTCGTCGTGGCTGAGCGGCAGCAAGAAACGCTCGCTGAACGCGTACACGCCACGGAATGTCAGCTCGTCGTGGTGATACCTGCGGTGGACAGGCTCGCGCGCCAGATACAACAAGGTGTCATGCATCCAGCCCATGTCCCATTTCATGGAGAAACCGAGCCCTCCCTCCGCAGTCCCGACCGTCACTCCCGGCCACGCGGTTGACTCCTCGGCAATCGTCACGACACCGGGGAATCGGTCGTGGACCGAGTCGTTGAGCACGCGGAGGAAGTCGGCCGCATCGAGGTTCTCGCGCCCGCCGTATCGGTTTGCGACAAAACCTCCTGGCTTGCGGGAGTAGTCGAGGTAGAGCATGGAAGCGACGGCGTCCACCCTCAGGCCGTCTGCGTGGTAGCGATCGCACCAGAACCAGGCACTCGAGACGAGGAACGAGCGGATCTCATGCCGGGCGTAGTTGAACTCGTAGCTCCCCCAATCCGGGTGGATACGGTGCCGAGGGTCCTCGTGCTCGTACAGATGCGTGCCGTCGAATAGCCCGAGAGAGAACTCGTCGGTCGCAAAGTGAGAGGGCACCCAGTCGAGGATGACGCCGATACCGCGCTGATGCAGGTGGTCGACGAACGCCATGAAATCTGTCGGCGATCCGTACCGGGCGGTTGGCGCGAAGTACCCGGTCGTCTGGTAGCCCCACGATCCGTAGTACGGGTGCTCCATGACCGGGAGCAGCTCGACGTGAGTGAAGCCGTGTTGCTCGACGTGGTCCGCGAGCAAGGGCGCCAGCTCCCGGTACCCGTACTGGGAGCCGTCGGGTCGCCGGCGCCACGATCCGAGGTGGACCTCGTAGACCGACATCGGCTCGTTGGGGCCCTGTCGGCGTTCCCGTTCCGATAGCCACTCGGCGTCGTGCCATTCGTAGCTCAAGTCGGTGACGAGCGATGCCGAGGCTGGCGGGCACTCCGCTGCAAAGGCGAACGGGTCCGCCTTGTCGTGGCCCGGGGCGTGGCGGGGCTCGATCCAGTACTTGTACCTGTCCCCGTTCTTGAGACCAGCGAGTTGACCCGCCCAGATGCCGGAGCTCGCCTGGGAATCGAGGAGGTCTGCGCCAGGTGTCCAGCCATTCGCCTCGTGAACGACTGAGACGTGCTCGGCATTCGGTGCCCAGACCGCAAAGGTCGTCTGGTTGCCCTTGCCGATGTGGGCTCCGAGGCGCCCATAGGCCTCGAAGTGACGTCCTTCGTTGAACAGGTACAGGTCTTCTTGGCCTATGAGCGTGCCCATTTTGTCTCTAGTGCTCCGCTCTCTCGACGACGATTTCAGGGCTCACCGCTCGTGGTCGCGCCGAACTCATCTTGGACAAGGTTCTAATGACGCGAGCGTCCGTCGCGATCTCGGGGAGGCTCCGCGCGAGCGTTCCGCAGAAGTTCGCGTGCTCGATCGTCGTGCCGGGGATGTTCTGGGGTTCGAGCTCTCCAAGACAGTCTTCGAGGCTCAAGATCACGACTCCGGCCTCCGATTCGGCAAGCTCGAGCACGAGACCTTCGTGCACGGCGACCGGGTCCGCAACACAATCGGGCTCCAAGAGGTCGCTCGCCACGAGGCGGTCCACGAGCGTGCGCCGCGCTCGATCACGCCGGGCGGTATCGGTGAGGGCTTGCGCGTCGTCGAGCAACCCGAGCGTGACCCTCTCGTCGAGGTCATAACCCGTGAACCAACCGGCGAAGGTGGCGGTGTCGTGGGTGTCCACGAGCGCTACCGAGCCCGGTCGGGGCGAGAGAGGTTCCATCGGGCTGGCATCTTCGGACTCGAGGTCGAACAACGCCACGTGCATGCCGGCGATCGAGTGGACCGCGAGCGAGTCGGTGAACGAGCTCTCCACGGTGCCGAGGTCCTCTCCGACGAGAGCAGCGTCGTTGCGCCATGCCTCGAGGCAGCAGAGCGCAATCAGCTCCTCTGACCGGTAGCGGACATACGCGCCCTCCGCCGCGCTCATGCCTTCTGGGATCCACCACAGCCGGGCGAGTCCCATGGCATGGTCGAGGCGGAGCGCGGCGGCGTGACGCAGCAGGTGGCGCAGAGCGCCGCCGGTGACGGCGTAGCCAGAGCGGCGCTCGCCCTCGGGATGAAGCGGGCGAAAGCCCCAGTCCTGTCCGGCAGCAACGAACCTGTCCGGTGGTGCGCCCACGGTGACCCCGTCCGCGAACGACTCGGGATACGCCCACGGGTCGAATCCGTCAACCCGGCAACCGACAGGGAGGTCGAGCATCAGCCCGCAGCCTGCCGCCTGCATCGAGACGGACGTCGCCTTCACCTGCTCGTCGGTGACGAACTGAGCGTAGATGTGCGCCCGCAGTGCCTCTGGGTCGAGCACGGTGTCGTCGATCAATCCGTGCCGCCAGGAGCCCGGCCAGCTCTGCCATGGCTTGCCTGCGTGCTCGCGAGCGGCGCGGAAGCGGGCGTAAGCCACGACACCTGGGCGGTCGGCTACGAAGGCCTCATAGGCGTGCAGGCGCTCGCCTCCTGCCTCGTGTAACCGGCGGACCCCATCAACAAGGACCTGCCTGAGGCCAGCCGCACGTATCCCAGGATCCGCTGTGCCATCGCTTCGATCCACTCTCTCGGGCGCCCCCAGGTCCGCCAGCTCGGGAACTCGGCTCGCGTCGAGGTAGCCCTCGTTCCACCACATGCGCGACAAAGGTGCGTACGGGTTTGTGCGGCCGTCCGGATCGTCGTGCCGCGAGAAGTCGGCGAGGATCGGCAGGGTGGCAAGGTACGACGCTCCACTCGAGCCCGCCCACCGGCCCAGGGCTTCGAGGCAGGTGAGGTCGCCACGGCCTGTAGGGCGGTCATCAGAAAGGCCGTAGGTCGGGGCGAACAGGGCCCAGGCCCGCGGGCCGACGGGGCGCGCTGTGGCTGGAGCCGAGATGACCGTGATCTCGTCCGGCTCACCGTGGTCTCGCGCGCCCGGTCTCGAGCCGGTCGTACGGGCTCCACTCGGGACGCTGACTGCGAGATCGTGGATCCCGAAAGGAAGCGGTCCTTTGGCCACGACGACCGTCGAGCCCTCGCGCGTCTCGACTTCGATCAGCCCGTCGGGGTCAGCGCCGTCTTCGAGCGCGAGTTCCACCGTCACAGCGCGATGGGCGTCGTCACGTCCGACCACTACGGGTGGTAGCAACCCGTCCCACGCCACGACGACAGCTGGGAGCGTCTGCTGGCCGGCAACGGTCTGACCTACCTCGCCGTCGAGGATGCCAGAGGCGTCGCTCGGGGAGTTGATCGGCTCGCCCAGCGCCCGGAGGATGCGGACGAGGGTCGTGTCACTGGCGGTATGGGGAAGACCGAGCGAGTCCACGTACGAACCCTCGACGCAGTGACGCGCTGCGAGGCGGTGCAGTGACGAGCCTTGCAGATCCCCCTCCCTACCGGTTGCCGCCGTCATGAGTCGTCCTGACCGTCCTGGTGTAGCAGCGAGCGCAAACCGAGCAGCGGGAGGTGTGCCCACTCCGGGCGGTTGCCGAGCTCGTAGCGAAGTTCGTAGAGCGCCTTCTCGAGCAGGTGAGCTCGAAGGTCTACGCCGAGATCGTGCTCGTTCGCCAGGAGTCCTGCTTCTGCTGCGACCGGGAGGTAACCCTGTAGGAAGGCGACCGATGCCCAGTAGGCCCAGCGGTTAGCCGCGCGGGCGTAAGCCTCGAGGCTCGCCGGATCGTCGTTCGCGATCACCCCGCGGGAGACCAGCTCGTCGACGGCGCTCTGGCCGGCGTACTGGTAAGAGCGCAGCATGCCGGCGACATCGCGCATCGGGGACCGCTTCATCCGGCGCTCGACGAGGCTGCGAGAGGGTTCTCCCTCGAAATCGACGAAGACGAAATCTCGACCGGTGAAGAGGACCTGCCCGAGGTGAAGGTCCCCGTGTATACGGATGCGGCAGCCCGTCCGGGCGTCCAACACGCCTTGGAAGGTCTCGAGCAGTGCCGCCTCGTGCTCGAGCAGGTTCTCGATGAGTACGGTGTCGCGGGCGGCCAAGTGACGCGAGCTCTGCCTAGCTAGAGAGAGCGTGCGGCGAGCCGCACTGCGCATGGACTGGTAGAGAGATCGCTGTCCCATCGGCGTAAGTGGTTCGGGCCGGTACTGGGGCCCTCCCGAGGGCGAGGAGAGCGCCACATGAAGCTCGCCGGTCCGCCGCCCGAGGCGCTCAGCGGTCGCAAGGGTCTCGGACATCTCGGTCTCGACAACCTCGGGGATCTCTGCAGTCGCCATGCGTGAGCCGAAGCCGCCGGGCCGGACCGGCTCGAGCGGAACGTGACCCTTGCCCGCTTCTTCCACGTGCTGTTCGAGGAAGGTCGAGGCAGTTCGCAGTGTCGCGCTCCAAGCGTCCGACTCGTGCGGGACGTACTCGTGTACCACGGCGATTGCCGTGCTCGCGCCCTGGGCTGGCGAGAGCTCGATCGACCCGAGAAGGGGTGCGACGCCGGCCGCTGTTGCCGTGAGGAGCTGGCCGAGCTCGATCTCGGGATGGGGTCCCGGCTCCAAGCGGCGGAGTGTCTTCACGATGGCGCGGGTTGACTCAGGTGCGCCGACGATGGTCGAAGTGTTCGACTGCTCGGCGGTCGACACGCGTGCCGACGAGCGCCGTCCGGTCGCGATCGAGGCCAGCAGGTCGGCGCTGGCGGCGATGGGCACGCCGGTAAGACGGCCTCCGGCATCGGCGATCCGGCGTCGCCGGCTCGCGACGAGATCGAGGAGTGCCTTCCCGAACGCCGGTTCGAAGTGCGCATCGATGAGGAGCCCAACCTCGCCGTTCGGCCCGGTCGTAAGGGCGAGGACCGCCTCTGGGTGATCCTGCGCCAGGTTGGTCGCGCGATCGCCGGTCGCCTGCGCCAGCGTGAGTAGGTAGCGCTCCGGCTCACCGTCGAGGAACTCTACGTTTACGACCAGTACCTGCGCGGGCTCGGTGGCACCTTCGAGGGGGATCGAGACGCGGGCGACGATCGCTGCCGACTGGATGCGACGGTCCTTCGCGCCGAACCACCGGCGGCTCCGCAAGATGGAAGGCAGGATCGCTTCGAGCCGCCGTGCGTCTTCGCCTTCGGTTACCCGCCACCAGGGAGCCGGCACCCGCAGTGACCGAAGTGAGACGCTCGCAGTCTGGGCGTCGTTGCCGGGGCCTCCGAGCGAGAGCCAGTAGAAGGAATACGGAGCGAGCGTGACGAGGTAGGGGAGCTCTCCGATCATCGGGAAGGCCGTCTGGCCGAACAGCTCTCTTGGAATCGCCCCGCGGTAGGCGGACAGATCGAGCTCGACGAACTCGGCGTGGCGTGACAGGTTCGCCACGACGAGCACGCCCTCGCTCTCGTCATGTCTGACGAACGCCAGAACCCGCGGGTTCTCCGACGCGACGAAGTCCATCTTGCCGCGGCCGAATACCGGATGACGCTTGCGGAGAGCGATGAGCCGCCGCACCCATCGAAGGAGGGAATCAGGGTTGTCGAGCTGGGCTTCGACGTTCACGGACTCGTAGTGGCATTGCGGGTCTGTGTTGACCGGGAGGAACAGCCGCTGAGGGTTCGCGGTGGAAAAGCCGGCATTNNCGATCTCGTCGCCGTAGTAGAGCACGGGGGTGCCAGGCATCGACATCAAAAGCACGTGCATGAGCTCGATCTTCTGGCGGTGGAAGTGGAGCAGCGGCGCAAGGCGGCGGCGGATCCCGAGATTGATCCTCATGACCGGATCGTGGGCGTAGGAGCGGTACATGTAGTCGCGTTCCTCGTCGGTCACCATCTCGAGCGTGAGC
This sequence comes from Acidimicrobiaceae bacterium, assembly GCA_003136185.1. Taxonomy (GTDB): domain Bacteria; phylum Actinomycetota; class Acidimicrobiia; order Acidimicrobiales; family Bog-793; genus Palsa-601. The sequence goes on from PLDN01000180.1 coordinate 21,004, forward strand.
TCATCGTGATTGCGGAGGAAGAGCGCCCACTGGCAGCTCTCGGGTATCTCCGGCGTCTGCTGCAGGATGTCGATGATCGGGAAGCGGTCCTCCATCCGCAGTGCCATGAAGAGCCTCGGCATCAGTGGAAAGTGAAACGCCATGTGGCACTCGTCACCGCTGCCGAAATAGGCGCTTGCGTCCTCGGGCCACTGGTTCGCCTCTGCGAGCAGCATCCTGTTCGGGAAGCGTTCGTCGACGTGGCGCCGTACTTCTTTCAAGAACTCATGCGTCTCGGGCAGGTTCTCGCAGTCGGTTCCCTCGCGCTCGTAAAGATAGGGAACCGCGTCGAGCCGCAGCCCGTCGACCCCGAGACGGAGCCAGAAGTCGACGAGCCGCAACATGGACTTGCGAACCGCGGGATTGTGGAAGTTGAGGTCCGGCTGGTGTGAGTAGAAGCGGTGCCAGTAATAGGCCTTCGCCACCGGGTCCCAAGACCAGTTGGACTGTTCGAAGTCTTGGAAGATGATCCGAGCCTGCTCGTAGCGCTCGGGGGTATCGCTCCAGACATAGAAGTCGCGGTGGTTGCTTCCCGGAGCGGCGTGGCGCGCACGCTGGAACCAGGGGTGCTGGTCGCTCGTATGGTTGAGGACTAGCTCGGTGATCACCCGCATATCGCGCCGGTGAGCCTCCTCGACGAATCGCCGGAAGTCCGCCAAGGTGCCGTAGTCGGGATGGATGCTCGTGTAATCGGCAATGTCGTACCCGTCGTCGCGCAGCGGTGAGGGGTAGAACGGAAGCAGCCAGATCGCGGTGACCCCGAGCTGGTGGAGATAGTCGAGGTGCTGTGCGAGCCCCTTGAAGTCCCCGCGGCCATCGCCGTTCGAGTCGGCGAAGGCGCGCACGTGGAGCTCGTAGATGACCGCGTCCTTGTACCACTGCGGCGTGTCCTCCGATTGCGGGCTCACGCGGTCGCTTCTATCGCGAGCAGGTGCGCTGGCATCGACTTGGGGTCGAGCTTCAGGAAGTTCTCGCCCGCGACCCAGCTGTAGCGCTCGCCGTTCAAGGCGTCGTTGACGGCGAAGTCAACACCGGGATCAAGGCCTATTGCCCCCGCGTCGAGATGCACGAACCCGGACTGTGCCCACTTCGGGTCGAGGTTGACGACACCGATGACGCAGTCGCCCGCACCGGACCGCTTCGACCAGCAGAGAATCTGGTCATTGTCGACGTGGTGGAAGTGCAAACCGGTGTCCCTCTGCAGCGCCGGGTACGCACGGCGAGCCGCATTGACGCGGGTGATCACCGCGGCGATCGACGACTTGTCGGCGAGATCGTGGTGGTGGACCTCGTACTTCTCGGAGTGGCGGTACTCCTCTGAGAAAGGTGCGGCCGGCTCGTCCCAGCACAATTCGAACAAAGGACCGTAGATCCCGTAATTCGCACACAATCCGGCCGCGAGGACTAGGCGCGTGATGAAGCTCGGCCGGCCACCGTGTTGCAGGCTCTCGGCCAGGATGTCAGGTGTGTTCGGCCATACATTCGGCCGGAAATAGGCGACGCCCGGAGTAGAGGTCAGCTCGCGGAAGTACTCCTCGAGCTCCCACTTCGAATTGCGCCATGTGAAGTAGGTGTAGGACTGGTCGAACCCGAGTTTGGCCAGGCGGTGCATGACCTTTGGGCGCGTGAAGGCCTCCGACAAGAACAAGACCTCGGGGATCTCCCGCTTCACCTCGCCGATCAGCCATTCCCAGAACGCGAAGGGCTTTGTGTGAGGGTTGTCGACCCGGAAGATTCGAACACCGTGCTTCGTCCAGAAAAAGACGACGTCCGCCAGCGCTCGCCAGAGGGCTTCGCGATCGGGAGTGGAGAAGTCGATGGGGTAGATGTCCTCGTAACGTTTCGGCGGGTTCTCCGCGCACTCGATGGAACCGTCGGGCCGATGGCCGAACCACTCGGGGTGTTCGCTCACCCACGGGTGGTCGGGCGAGCATTGGAAGGCGAGGTCGAGGGCGATCTCCAGTCCACGGGCAGCCGCCTCACCGACGAGCGCGTCGAAGTCCTCGAGCGTCCCGAGCTCCGGCGCGATGGCCGTGTGACCGCCCGCGGCCGAACCGATCGCCCACGGGCTTCCGACGTCACCGGCGTGTGCGGTGGTCTTGTTGCCTTTGCCCTTTCGGGCGGTCGTGCCGATCGGGTGCACCGGCGGCAGGTACAGCACGTCGAATCCGAGCCCCGCGACGTAGTCGAGCCGCGCGATCACGTCGATCAGCGTGCCGGGACGTCTCGGGTCACTGCTCGCGGAGCGGGGGAACAGCTCGTACCAGGTGGAAAAGGCAGCCCTCGGGCGATCGGCGACGGCCTTCATGCGATATGCGACGGTACCTACAGCGGGCATGGCCCGGAGGGCGAGCGCGCCTCCGGCCTTCGCAATGGCGTTCAGGAGCTTTGTCGTGACAGCCGCTTTCGCCAGGGCCGCCAGCTCGTCCACGCGGGCGGCGGCTTCGCTCGCACCGCTCGACGCCAACGCCGCGGCGGCCTCCCCGAGCAGCCTTGCGCCCACCTCGGCCTCGAAGGGATCGGGACGCCTTGCCTCCACGCGACGCCTGGCGTCACGTGCCCAGGTCGCAAGCTCATCGACGCAGCCGCTGATCTCGATCTCGAATGGTCCTTCGGTCTGCGGAATCACCGTGCCGGAGAAACGATCGTTCCCATCGCTGTGCATGGGCGCGGTACTCCAGCGACGAGCACCGCTGTGTCGCGTCCTCGCAACCGCCCGGACGATGTCGTGCCCGTGAGTGAAGACATCCGCGCTCACCGAGAGGGGATCGCCGGCGATCGCCTTGGCGGAAAATCGCCCACCGTCGACGACCGGCTGGGCGTTCTCGATCACGACGGCGGTCACCTGCAGAGGCAGGTCACGATGGATTCGTGCGACTGGCTCCGTGCTCACCTCACTGCACCCTATCGAGACCCTCTCCGAGCGCGTCACTGTCGCACAACCAGACAACTCGCTCGGCGCGGACGCGGGACGCCGGCAGATCCTCGCCGGTCAGAACGCGGAGAAGGGCATCATGCTTCGAGGCCCCACTGACTGTGAAGACGGCGAGGCGCGCGCGATTGATCGCCTCGAAGGTGAGCGTCAACCTTTCATGCGGGTTGCGGCCGCTCGGATCAAGATTGTGTGCGACGAGCTTTCCGGAAGGGGCGTTCAGTGCGGCCGAGCCGGGGAAGAGCGAGGCAGTGTGGCCATCGGGGCCGAGACCGAGGTGGATGAGGTGCAGCGGGCCGGCACGCTCGATCAGCGAGCCGTACTCCTCGGCCCGGTCGCATTCCATCGGGTGAAAGGTTCCGACTGCCACGTGCTCGAGAAGTGCCTCCCGGATCATTTTCTGGTTGGCGTCTCGATCGTCGGGCGGCACGCAGCGCTCGTCACCGAGGTAGCAGTCGATTTGTTGCCAGGGAACCCGCGTGGACTCAGCGAGGCGCTCGTAGCAGGCACGGGCGGTCTCGCCGCCCGAGAGGGCGATTCCCACCCGCGCGCTCCCGGGTGGATCTGGCGGCTCCCCGGCACAACCGAACGCCAACTCCTCGACGAGGTCGGTGAACGCCTGCGGGACGTCCTCGACGAGCCGCAACTCGCCGTGAGGCGGCACGAGGTGGCTGTCGGTCATCGAGCTCATAGTGTCTTTTCCTTGTGGGTCAAGGAGTACTCGACGGCTCAGGGGGCGTTCCGCCGGGGCCGAGATCGTGACCGACGACCTCGTGGCCCTTGTCGATGAGCCGGTGGGTCATGTTGGCACCCATCTTGCCGAGACCGATCATTCCGATCCGCATGCCACCTCCTCTGTCGTGGTTGGGGCAGATAGCTTCACGCGAGCTCGTTCAGGTCGTCCGTGACGACTCGGAAGACGCGGCGATCGTGCGCGAGCAGGCTCTCGTGATCGCCGATCGACTGGGCAGCTATGAGGGTGGCGAAGTCGTAGCTCTTGCCGGGGATGGGAAGCTCCGCGCTCGGGCCCGGAGCGACGATCTGCACCGCGAGGATTGAATTGGGTCCGCCCTTGTGAAGTTGGCCCGTCGAGTGCAAGAAACGCGGCCCGTACCCCGCGGTCGTCGCGATCCCATCGTTCAAGTCGCGGACGCGACGCCGGAGCGCCTCGAGCTGTGCATCCTGGCCGAAGGGGAGATAGGCCTGGATCGAGACATAGTCGCCGGGCCTGCGCTGCGTGGTGATCCACTCGAGCAGCTTCGAGGTGGGCGAAGACGCCACGTCCGGCAGCGGGAGGGAGTCGAGCACGCGGTTGGTGTTCGCCTTCGACTCGGCCACGTTCGGTTCGTCGAATGGGTCGATCGCAAGGACGTGGCCTGCCATCGCGATGGCAAGCTCGAAACGGAAGAATTGCTCGCCGAGCTCGTGCGCCGCGGACGGGCTTACTTCGATGACATGCCGGTCGTCGCCTGTCTCGAGCTCTGTGGTCGGCACCGGTACGCAGCCTCGGCCCTGCTTTCCGGTCGACTCGGCGATCAGCTGCTCGATCCACAGGCCGAAGGCACCGAAGCGCTCCGACACGACGATCGTCGCTTTGTCCCTGCCTTCGACAGCCGCTTGTCCCATCGCGAGGCCGAGCTCGACGGCTTCTTCGCGGTCGGTGTCGAGCGCTCGACCACAAAGCTCGGCGACGTCGTAACCGGCTAGGGCGGCAGGCACCATGCCGAAGTACGAGAGGACCGAGTAGCGCCCGCCTATGTCGGGCCGGTTGGAGAAGACGTGCCGCACGCCGAGCTCGGAGGCGTGCTGCTCGAGCGGCGTGCCCGGATCGGTGATGATCGCGTAACGGGTAGGGTCGCTCACTCTCGAGCGGGCGTAGTCGAACAGCACGTTCGGCTCGAGCGTGGTGCCTGACTTCGAGGAGACGAGGATGAACGCGTCCTCGAGAGGGAGCTCCGAGATCGTCTTTGGGTCTGTCGTGTCGCAGACGACGATGCGCCTGCCCTCGAACTCCCCGAGTCGGTCGCGCACCGAAGCGAGCACGGCGGGACCGAGAGACGAACCTCCCATGCCGAGCAGCACGACAGTGTCCTGGTCGATCGAGTCCGCGAACGAGGAAAGACGACGCGCCTCACGTTCGATCTCGCGGGGTACTTCGAGCCAGCCGAGGCGGTTCGCTGAGACATTTGGCTCGGGCCACAACGTCGCATCCCTCGCCTCCAGCCGTCTTGCGAGCTCTGGGGTGTCGGCCAACGTCATCTCCTTGCGTGTCGTAGGGGCTTTCGTAGAGTCAGACCGTCGCGAGGACTCGTCCGCCAGCTTGAGCGCTCTCAGGCCGGGCCGAGCTGGGCAGCCTTGTTCTCGAGACGCTCGGTCACCTCGTCGAACGACTTCTCGAAGGCCGTGACGCCCTCGGTCTCGAGGGTGCGCGAGATGTCCGCCAGATCAACGCCAACCGCTGTCAGGTCATTCAGCACCTTGCTCGCCCGATCGAAGTCGTCGACAGTCTGTGCGACATGTCCGTGGTCTACGAAAGCCTCGAGGGTCTGCTCCGGCATCGTGTTCACCGTGTTGGGCCCGATGAGCGTCTCTACGTAGAGAAGGTCAGGGTAAGCAGGGTTCTTCGTGGAGGTCGATGCCCACAAGGGCCGCTGCGGTCGGGCGCCGGCGCCTTGCAGTGCCTCCCAGCGCTCCCCGCTGAATCGAGTCCCGAAGCGCTCGTAGGCAAGGCGAGCCTGCGCGACCGCAGTCCTGCCGAGCAATGCCCGCGCGGCCACCCTCGTCGAGGCGTCGGGGTTCTCCTCCGCGATCGCCCCGAGCCGACGGTCTGCTTCGGTGTCGACGCGGCTCACGAAAAACGAGGCGACGGAGGCGACACGGCTCACGTCCCCTCCTCCCGCCAGGTAGGCCTCGAGGCCGGACAGGTAGGCCTCGACGACGGCTTCGTAGCGCTCGATCGAGAAGATGAGTGTGACGTTGATGCTCCGGCCTTCGGAGATCATCTGGCGTATCGCGGGGATGCCCTCCTCGGTCGCCGGGATCTTCACGAGCACGTTCGGCTTGGCGATCCGCTCGTGCAGGCCTCGTGCGGCCTCGATCGTCCCTCCGGTGTCTCGTGCAAGGCTCGGGGCAACCTCGATCGAGACGAACCCGTCCGTGCCGGCACTCGAGTCGTAAAGCGGACGGAAGTGATCGAGAGCACCTTCGACATCTCTCACCACGAGGTCCCAGTAGGCATCGAGCACGTTGCCGTGCAGGGCATAGGACTCACCGAACTGCTCGTCATAATCGTCGCCCTCTTCGATTGCCTTCGCCATGATCGTCGGGTTCGAGGTGAGCCCCCTCACACCCTGCTCGATCAATTCGGCCAGGTGACCGCCGGTCAGCCAAGACCTCTTCAGATTGTCGATCCAGGGACTTTGGCCGCCGGTCTCGTAGAGCTGGTGGAGACTGGTCATCGCTCCTCCTTGTTGTCTGTTGCGAGCAGGTCACGGGCACGTTGGGCGACATTCTCGCCCGTGAAGCCGAACTCCGACATGACGCGCGACCCGGGCGCTGATGCTCCGAAGTGATCGATCGCGACGGTCGCGTCGGCGTAGCGGTCCCATCCGAACGAAGAGGCCGCCTCGACGGCGAGCGTCGGGACTCCCGGCGGCATCACCGAGCGCCGGTACGACTCGTCCTGGGACTCGAAGAGATCCCACGACGGGAAGGAGACGACCCGCGCCGAGACGCCTTCAGATGCGAGCGCCTCGCGGGCTGTGACGCAGTGCTGCACTTCGCTTCCTGTACCGACGAGAACGATGTCGGGGGGAGATCCGGGATTCTCGGTCTCGAGCACGTACGCGCCGCGCGGTACGCCTTCGGGCGCCCGCTCGGCCGTACCGGCGAGAACGGGTACGTCTTGGCGCGTCAGGATGAGGGCCGTGAGGCCAACCCCGTCGACGCCTAGCTGCCACGCGGCAGCGCACTCGTTCGCGTCCGCAGGGCGGATCACTCGTAGCTCCGGCATCGCGCGGAGGGCGGCGAGCTGCTCGATCGGCTGGTGGGTGGGCCCATCCTCGCCGAGACCGATCGAATCGTGCGTGAAGAAGAGGATCGCGTGCGCCTGCGACATCGCCCCGAGCCGAATCGCCGGTCGGCAGTAGTCGCTGAACACGAAGAACGTGCCGCCAACCGGGAGCACGCCGCCGTGCAGCGCCATGCCGTTCATGGCGCTTGCCATGGCGAACTCCCGGATGCCGTAGTGGACCTGGCGCCCGCCGGGGTTGGCGACACTCATCGCGTCGTCGGGGTCGAGCTTGGTCCCGGTGTTGCCGGTCAAGTCAGCCGCACCCGACACGAGGCCGGGTATGCCCCCCGCAGTGGCGAGCATTACCTCGTTGATGGCCTTGCGGGTCGCGATCTTGCCGCCAGCCTCGTAACTCGGCAGCTTGTCGGCCCAACCCTTCAGCCCGCTACCGCTGAGGCTTGCTTCGAAACGGTCGCGATCCACCTCGTCCATGACCTCGAGGTGCGAGAGCCAGCGATTGCGCTCGGCTCGCCCCCGCGTCCCAGCAGCGCGGTAGTAGGCGAGAACGTCCTCGGGCACGTAGAAGTCTTCGTCAGGCGGGAGGCCGAGCAACTCCTTCGTCAGGCGGATCTCCTCGGCCCCGAGGACCTCGCCATGCGCCTCCTTCGTGTCCGTGCGATGGGGCGACGGCCAGCCGATGTGGCTGCGCAGGATCACGAGAGACGGGCGTTCTGACTCGGCCATTGCGCCGCGCAGGCCACTCTCGAGAGCCTCAAGATCATTGGCCGCCTCACCTAGATGGGTGACGTGCCACCCGTAGGCCTCGAACCGCTTGCCCGCGTCGTCGCCGGTCGCGAGCTCCGTGGCACCGTCGATCGTGATGTGGTTGTCGTCGTAGACGAAGATGAGGCGACCGAGGCCGAGGTGCCCGGCGAGGGAGGCAGCCTCGTGGCTCACTCCTTCCATCAGGTCGCCGTCCCCGCAGAAGCCGAAGACATGGTGATCGCAGATCTCAGGCCCGAAGCGGTGCCGCCCGAGGCGCTCTGCCATGGCGACACCGACGCTCTGGGCAAGACCCTGACCGAGCGGGCCGGTCGTCACTTCGATGCCTGGTACGTGGTGAACCTCAGGATGGCCCGGGGTACGCGACCCGAACTGCCGAAATTGCTCTAGGTCCGCTAGCTCGAGCCCGCATCCCGTGAGGTAGAGCATCGAGTACTGCAGGATCGAGGCATGGCCGTTCGACAGGATGAACCGGTCGCGGTCGAACCAACGGGTGTCTCCGGCGTCGTACCGCAAGATCCTTGTGAAAAGCACGTGGGCCAGGGGAGCGAGCGCCATCGCGGTGCCTGGGTGTCCCGAGTTCGCCCGCTGCGGCCCGTCCATCGCGAGACCGCGTATGACGTTGATGCCGCGCTGTTCGATACCTAGGTCATCGGCAGGTTGAGTCACAGACGCAGCCTATGGCCTCACTCAGCGAGTGCACACCCCGGATCGAGCGAGCGCCGGGGGCGCGGAGCGCCGGCAAGCCGTCGGGCGGTTAGCGCGCAGCGACAGGCTCTTCGGCCTCGGGCGACATCTCGTCGAGGTTGCGAGCCGCCTCACCGGGCACGCGGGGTCGGGCGAAGCGGACCTCTGACAACCGCACCTGCGCCTGGTTGGTCCTCACCAAGAGAGATACCAGCCACCAGCCGGGATCCACCTCTCCGGGGCTGAGCGCGAGATTGGCCGAGGTAGGCGCGGCGTGGTGGTTGTTGTGCAGTCCCTCGCCGGCGACGAACCACGCCAGCCATTGGCTGTTGCGTGCGCTGTTCTCGTAGACCTTCTTGCCGAACCTGTGTCCGATGGCGTTCACCGCTGCGTTCATGAGGAGATAGATCACCGCGTGGAACCCGGCCACCATGAGGCCGACCTCCCACCCGAAGATCAACCAGACAATCGTGATCCCGATCCCGAGCCCGAGGAACGCGTGATCGAACAGGACGCGGTCCCAGGCATCTTGCGGCAGGTCCTTCGCGTACTTGCGGATCACCTCAGGGTCGCGGGCGGTCCGCTTGTAGTACACGACGTTCCCGAGCTGCACCTGCCAGAAGCCGAGCAATAACGGAGAGTGCGGGTCGCCCTCCTCATCGGTATAGGCATGATGCTTGCGATGAACCGCCACCCATTGCCGAGGGCGGATTCCCGTCGTCATCCACGTGATCACACGAAACGTGAAGCGGGTGGCCGGGCGGATCGCAAGTGAGCGGTGAGAGAGGGTTCGGTGAAGGAACACCGTCGTGGTCAGCATCGCTACCTGGGTGACGACAGAGGCGACGATGAAGGCAAGTAGCACCTTTGGCACGGCTGCACCTTAGCACCGCCTGCCTACCGGTCGGTAGGGAAAAACTCCTCTCGGCTAGGCTAAAGAAGTGAGCTTCACTGGACTTGACCCGGAACCGGGCGACGTCCCACTTGACTCCAATGGTTCGTCGCGAACCTCCGCCCAGCTGCGGGCGGACGGCGCGAGCACGCGCGACCTCATTCTCCGCGCGGCGCTGAGCTGTTTTGCTGAGAGAGGATATGAAGGTACGTCTCTCAACGACATAGCCGGCGAGGTGGGGATACGCCGTCAGAGCCTGCTACACCACTTCCCGTCAAAAGAAGCGCTGTACCGAAAGGTTCTCGAGGTGTCCTTCGCTGACTGGGTCGAGCGGGTCGCCGAGGCGATCGACCAGCCGCGCGACGGTTGGGAGCAGGTCGACCGAGTGTTGACGGTTGGCTTCCGCTTCTTTGCTGAGAGCCCTGACTTCGTGCGGCTGGTGCGTCAGGAGTCGCTCGCCGGCGGGGGACGCCTCGCTCATGAGCTCGGCGAGGCCGTGCATCCGATGCTGAAGCGCGCCGTGGCGTTCTTCGATCGTGAGATGGAGCTCGGGCGGTTCAGGCAGCACGACTCTGAGCAGCTGGTGCTGACCGGGTACGCGGCCCTGTCTACCTGGTTCAGCGACGTGCCCTTCCTGGAGGCCGTCCTCGGGCGGGACCCACTCGGCGAGCTGGAGCTCGCTCGGCGCCTCGAACATCTCCGAGCGTTTTTCAAGGCTGCCCTCGAGCCGTGAGCGGGCTACAGATCCCCCCGAACTGCGACCTGACCCTCGGTATGGTCTGCGTCGACAAGGCCAAGCCTGGTAGGACCGTCTGGACGATGAGGGCCGACGAGCGTTTCTCCAACACCGTCGGCGTCCTCCAGGGAGGGTTCCTCGGAGCGTTCGCGGACTCCGCGATGGGAGCCTCCGCCGTCACCTTCTGCCGCGCGACACCGGGTCGCAAGGTCGTCGTGGCCAACGCCGAGATGAAGACGAGCTTCCTCCGCGCAGTCCGGGTTGGTACCGAGCTCACCTGCGAGGCGACCGTAGTGTCAGGGGGCGAACGGGTCGTGTTCTGCGAAGCCACCATCCGCGATGACTCCGAGCGCCTCGTCGGCAAGGCGAGCTCCACATACGTGATCACGCCCCGCGATTGATAGGTTGTGCCCGATGCCAGATGCCAAGCAGAAAGCAACTGACACGCGGACTGAGGCGACCGAGCTAGTCGCCATGATCAAGGCTTACGCGATCCAAGAGACCCTCGGACCGCTGAAGCAGATCGGACGGACGCTCGCCATCGGCTCAGCCACCGCCGTGCTGTTCGGCATCGCGGCCGTACTCTCGCTCGTCGGCCTCCTCCGGGCGTTGCAAACTGAGACCGGATCGGCCTTCGCCGGCGAGTGGACCTGGGTGCCCTACTTGTTGACCCTCGTTGTGGCGGTAGCAGTCATCGGCGCGGCTGCTTTTGTCGTCCTGCGAAGCCCACGATCGGAGAAGCCGTGAGCGAGCGCGTCTCACTGAACGACATCGAGTCCAAGATGCGGGAGGTCGGCGGCAGCGCGCAGTCGACCGTCGGGGCGACCGTCAGCGCCCCACCCGTGGTGGCTGGCGGAGCCGTTGCCGGCGCTCTCGTGCTCGCTGCGATTTATCTCCTTGGCCGTCGCCGCGGCCGCAAGGAGGCCCCCGTGCTCGAGATTCGCCGTATCTGAGGCTTGGCGTTGAGTGCTCGCGCGCGCACGTCGCACGCATTTGACGGAGTCGAGCCGTGAACTCGCTCATAGACCGTGTCACGCGTCGCGCCCTCCGGCGGGGACTGCGCGACGGCCTGCTGGCGGGCGACGGCAAGTGGATCGCCGCTGGCGCAGCGGCATGGCTCGTGCGCTTCCTCATGAGGAAACGGGAGCCCGAGGTCGTAGTCGAGCGGCTTCGTGTCGGAGAGACGATCGTCGTTACGAACCTCGGTCCGCCATTAGGCGGCCGCAAGCGTCGCAAGGCACGCCGGGCTGAGCAACGAGCGGAGCGGCATACGGGCGCTGACCTGGCGCCCGGCACGCCCGATTGATGGAGCCGCCCGAAGGCAACGGTGACATCGAGTTCGAGCCTGGGCCTGAGAGTCAGCCTGTGCCTGAGAGTCAGCCTGGGCCTGAGACCGGGCACCTCAGAGTGGGAAAGGGCCGGCCATTCCGTGACGGCGAGCGGGTATTGCTGGTCGATCGCAAGGGCCGTCACAACCTGGTCAGGCTGAAGAGCGGGCGAAGTTACCAGTCTCACTCGGGGGTGATCGCCCACGACCTCCTGATCGGGTCGCCTGAGGGAAGTGAAGTGCTGGCCCTCACGAAAGACGCGGATCGGCGGAACGGAGCGAGGTACCTCGCTCTTCGTCCCACTCTGGCCGATGTGGTGCTCGGCATGCCTCGGGGCGCACAGGTCATCTATCCGAAGGATCTCGGCGCGATACTCATCGCGGCGGATATCTACCCCGGCGCCCGGGTGCTCGAGTCAGGAGTGGGCTCGGGGGCATTGTCGATGACGCTATTGCGAGCAGGCGCCGAGGTGACCGGCTACGAGATTCGAGAGGACTTCGCGAGAGGCGCGCAGGCAAATGTGGCAGCCTTCACGTCGTCAGGTGTGGCCGACGGCGACGGCGGACCGGATGTGTCGACCAGGGCGCACCTGGCCTACGACGTGCAGATTCGGGACGTCTATTCCGGAATCGACGGAGCCTACGACAGGGTCGTCCTCGACCTCCCAGAGCCATGGCACGTCGTGCCCCACGCCGAGGAGGCACTCGTCCCAGGCGGCATCTTCTGTGCCTATTTGCCGTCGATCAACCAGACCGCTGAGGTGAGGGAAGCCCTGGCACGCAGCGCCTTCGGCCTGGCGGAGACGTTCGAGACGTTGCGACGCACGTGGCACATCGAGGGACGATCAGTGCGCCCGGACCTGAGGATGGTCGGCCACACGGGCTTCATCACGACTGCTCGACTGTTGGGCGAGCGGCCGCACCGTCGCCGGGACGAACAGGCCGAGCCTTTCGGAGAGTAAGCCGAAGCCGAAGAGCGGGAGTCCTAGCGGTCTGGCGCTCAAATGGCTTGCCGGGGTGGCCGTTGCGAGGGTGTGCCCGATCCGTCGTTACCCGCGTCGCCGGGTTCGTTGCGGCAGGGTTCTGCGTGGAAGTTCTGAGCACCACGGGAATGGGACATTGAAGCTGCGAGGCTTGCGACCGCTTCCAATCGATCGCTGCCCAAACCGATCGACGCAACGAATCGGCTCAGTGGGCGACGGCCAAGGCGATTTGCGATGTCAGGTGTGAGGTGACGGCTCCGCTGCGATCGGTCAGGCTCCGCAGCTTGTCGGCGACGGCGGAGCCCAGAGCTGCCCGCATGTCGCTGTTGAGAGCGCCTATCTCCACTGCCAACCCTGAAGCGGCCAAGCTGCGGTCAAGCTGAGCGGCGCCGCCCTCAAAACGTACCGGCCGAGCTGTCTCGTCTACGGATACCTCGCCAAACCCTGCGGCAGTCACCATGTCCGCCAGGGCCCGCGGCGCATGCAGGCCCCACGGCCCCCGGGCATAGCGTTCTGCCGCGTCGAGGCCCATGACCTCACCAATGGCGTCCCTGAGGGCGGCGAATGGAGGGCAGGTCTCGACTCCGGCCCATACCGCGAGACCCATTCGACCACCGGGTCGTAGCGCCCGACGCATCTCCGCTAAGGCGCCCTGGCGGTCCGGAAAGAACTGCAGCCCATGCTGGCAGCAGGCCACGTCGAACGAGGCCGCTGGAGCGGCGAGGGGCACGGCAGGGCTGAGACGGTATTCGATCGGGGATCCGTCCGCGACATTCCCCTTCGCCTCGGCAACCGCAAGCATCGCAGCACTGAGGTCGGTCGCCAGCACGTGACCGGCTGGGCCCACTCGAGCAGAGGCCAGCCGCGCTACGGTGCCAGGTCCCGTGGCTACGTCCAGTAGACGCTCTCCCTGAGTGACCGTCAGAGCGTCGAGGAGATACTCACCCCAAGGCGTGAACATTGGGCCGACTAGAGCCTCTTCGTAGGCCTCCATCCCATCGGTCGACGCTGTCGCAAAAGCGGCACTCCACTCGCGCGCTTCGTCGTCGCTGCCCGCTGACATGCGATCCTGACCTCCCTGCCCGCACGCAATCACGCTGATCCTAGATACGTGGGCGCCGTCATCACCTCATCGACGATCGGTGTAGCGATTCGCGCTACGCGACGAGCCGCGGCGGCGGAAGCCAGCGGGGCACCGGGGTCTTGCGACCGCCGCTCTCCTCAGTGCCCGGGAGGAAAGTCGCGGTCTGGGCGGCTTGGCCGATGCCCCAAGCCATTTGAGCGACGACCACTAGGCTCAGTCGCCCGCGACGATGAAGATGCACTCGCCGGGACACTCTTCAGCTGCCTCGGTGACAGCGTCCTCGAGATCGCTCGTCACGTCGGCCATCTGACCCGAACCGCCGGGTTCGTTCAGGACCGAGTCCCCCTGCTTCACGTAAGCCAGGCCGTCGTCGAGCAGGGTGAAGACCGACGGGCAGATCTCCTCACAGAGGCCATCGCCCGTGCATAGATCCTGGTCAATCCACACCTTCATCGCCGGGATGTCTCCTTCGCGCCTAGTCGTGAGGGCTGCGGCATGCGACCGCAAAGTCGCGCCGCGCCACGAGTGCCCTCCAGTTTACGGGAGGACAGGCGTGAGCCAGGCCCGGTAACTGCCGAACGCTAACGACTTACTGATCCGGGTGTCAAAAACACCCCAGATTGCCAATACGTCGCGAGCTCGACTGCGGCACCCGTCGAGTGCCGGGGGCTGGCACCGTTTCGGACCTGCCTCGTGTAGGGTCCGAACGGGTGGCGCGACAGCCCATCAGAGCCGCCGGAGGAGGTGACCGAGACGATGGGATTCCCCCGGGATCCGGCTGCGAACGAGTCGAGCGAGCGAGAAGAGGGCGAGGAGCTCCGGCGCCGGATCGAGCAGGCGGAAGAAGAGATCATCGAGCTCCGCCGGCGGCTCCAGGAGGCGCCGTTGCGAGTCCGCGCTCTCGAAGAACGGCTCCTTGAGGCCAAGGGACAGTTGAGCCATGCATCCTCACAGAACGAGAAGTTGACGTTCACCCTGCAACAGGCGAAAGAGCACATCGCCGCCCTTCGCGAGGAGGTCGACAATCTCACGCAGCCCCCGGCCGCCTACGGCACGTACCTGCAGACCAACGACGACGGCACCGTCGATGTGTTCTCCAGTGGCCGCAAGATGAGGGTGGCACTCCATCCCGACATCGAGCTCGAGGAGCTGCGCAAGGGCCAAGAGGTCGTACTCAACGAATCGCTCAACGTGGTGCTCGCCCGAGACCCCGACCAGGGCGGCGAAGTCGTCACGATCGCCGAGATCCTCGAAGACGGCCGGAGGGCACTTTGCGTCGGTCGCGCTGACGAAGAGCGCGTGGCGGAGATCTCGGAATATCTCGTTGGCGTGAAGCTGAGGGCCGGGGACTCGGTCCTGATGGATCCTCGCACCGGGTTGTTGCTCGAGAAGCTCCCGCGCCCGGAGATAGAGGAAGTCGTGCTCGAGGAGGTACCCGATATCACCTACAGCGATATCGGCGGGCTCGACACCCAGATCGAGGCCATCACCGATGCCGTCGAGTTGCCGTACGTCTACAAAGAGCTGTTCGCCGAGTACAAGCTCCCCGCTCCGAAGGGGATCCTGCTCTACGGTCCGCCCGGCTGTGGGAAGACCCTCATAGCAAAGGCGGTCGCGAACTCACTGGCGAAGAAGGTCTCAGAGCGGACGGGCAACGCGAACACGCGCAGTTATTTCCTCAACATCAAAGGCCCCGAGCTGTTGAACAAGTACGTGGGGGAGACAGAGCGCCAGATTCGCCTTGTCTTCCAACGAGCCCGAGAGAAGGCGGAAGAAGGTGTCCCGGTCATCGTCTTCTTCGACGAGATGGACTCACTCTTCCGCACCCGTGGCACCGGGATCAGCTCGGACATGGAGTCGACGATCGTGCCGCAGCTGCTGGCCGAGATCGACGGCGTCGAGACACTTCGCAACGTCATCGTCATCGGTGCGTCGAACCGCGAGGACCTGATCGACCCGGCGATCCTGCGCCCCGGCAGGCTGGACGTGAAGATCAAGATCGAACGACCCGACGAGACCGCGGCTGAGCAGATATTCGCCCGCTACCTCACCGCAGAGCTCCCACTCGACGGGGGTGAGGTTGCAAGCCTCGGGGGAGGCCACCCTGACAAGACCGTCAAGTTGATGATCGAGCGGACAGTCACCGAGATGTACCGCGCCGATGAGGAGAACCGATTCCTCGAAGTGACGTATCAGAACGGCGATAAGGAGATCCTTTACTTCAAGGACTTCTCGTCCGGAGCCATGATCGAGAACATCGTCCGCCGTGCGAAGAAACTCGCCATCAAGCGCGTCATCGCCGGCGACGGAGCTGGAATCCGGATGTCGGACATGCTCGCTTCCATCAAGCAGGAGTACAAAGAGAACGAGGATCTCCCGAATACGACGAACCCCGATGACTGGGCGAAGATCTCAGGCAAGAAGGGCGAGCGGATCGTCTATGTCCGCACGCTGATCGGCCATGGCGAGGAGGAGCCCCAGGGCGGGCGGGCGATCGAGCGAGTTGGTACCGGCCAGTACTTGTAGGCGCGCTACCCGAGCGGAGCGGGCGGGCACAGCGCTCTCGTCCCAGGCGAGCGGCGCGCGCTGGCGGATCCGGGCCGAGCCCGGTATGCGGTATTGCAGGACACCGAGTGCGGTAGCGTCCGATTGTGGCCATCCCGAAGGTCTTCGGCATCGAGACGGAGTACGGAGTGCACGCCGTCTCGAGCGGTGAGATGAGCCCGACAGCAGCGTCGTCCCTCCTGATCAACGCGTACGTCGCCCGCCTCGAGCGAAGGGTCGGGTGGGACTTCGAAGATGAGTCTCCGGGGCGCGATGCACGAGGCTTTGCCCGGGAGGGCTCGATGCCTCCCGAGATCGAGACACATCTGGTCAACGCGGTGCTCACGAACGGCGCCCGCTACTACGTCGACCACGCGCACCCGGAGTACTCCACGCCCGAGTGCTCCGATCCGATGCAGCTCGTCCTTCACGACAGGGCAGGCGAGCTGATCCTTGCTCGCTCAATGGAGGCCGCCCGCCACCTCCTTCCTCCGGGTGAGGAGATAATCGTCTACAAGAACAACTCCGACGGCAAGGGGAATTCCTACGGCTGTCACGAGAACTACCTCGTAGATCGCGCCGCACCGTTCGCGCAGATCGTAGAGAGAATGACTCCTCATTTCGTGACCCGGCAGGTTTACACCGGTGCCGGCAAGGTCGGGCAGGAGAACTCGGACACGAGCCCGCCGGCGCACTTCCAGCTGAGCCAGCGGGCTGACTTCTTCGAGGAAGAGGTAGGGCTCGAGACGACCCTCAAGCGGCCGATCATCAACACGCGCGACGAGCCCCATGCCGATCCGCAGAAGTACAGGCGGCTGCACGTCATAGTCGGAGACGCCAACCTGGCTGAGGTCGCGACCTTCTTGAAGGTGGGGACGACAGCCATCGTGCTCGGGATGATCGAGGACGACTTCGATGCCGGGCGGGATCTGAGCCTTGCCCATCCCGTAGCCGCTATCCGGGCCGTGTCCCTCGACCCAGATCTACGCACACTCGTCGAGCTCGCGAACGGCGAGCGGCTCACGGCCGTCGAGTTGCAGTGGGAGCTCTTCTCGATGGCGCGCAAGTACGCCGAGGACCGCGGACTCGCGGCGCTCGGCGACGAAGAGGTGGGGAACATGGTTCTCGATCGGTGGGAGCGCGTGCTGACGGGCCTCGAGACGGATCCGAGCACTCTTTCCTCGGAGCTCGATTGGGTAGCCAAGCGCCGCCTCGTCGAGGGATACCGCGACCGCCACGGGCTCGAGTGGGGCGACCACCGCCTGGCAGCGTTGGATCTTCAGTACCACGACGTTCGGCCGGCCAAGTCGCTGTTCAACCGGCTCCATATGGAGCGACTGGTCGATCCTGGCCAGGTCGAGGAAGCGGTGACGGAGCCTCCGGCGACCACGCGCGCATATTTTCGTGGCCGGTGCCTCTCGTTGTTCGCGCCCGCGATTGTGGCCGCGAACTGGGATTCAGTGGTCTTCGACGTCGGGCGAGACCCATTGCGGCGGGTACCGATGATGGAGCCGCTCAGGGGAACCGCCAAACATGTCGATACGTTGTTGGAGGGATGCGAGAGCCCGGCTGAGCTCGTAGAGCGGCTTGGTTCGTAGGAGACGACGAAATGGCTGAACGGGAACAGAAGCGTCGCACGGCCCCAAGCCGTGAAACGACCACGACTGAGGAGGAAGAGGCCGCAGCCTCTACCGAGCGAGGGGAGAAGCTGAAGGCGGAGATCGACGACCTTCTCGACGAGATCGACGAGGTCCTCGAGGACAACGCGGAGGAGTTCGTGCGCAACTACGTGCAAAAGGGCGGCCAATAGGTGAGCACGCAGTAGCCTGCGGCGCAATGACCCTGCCCTTGTTCGCGATGGGGGATGACCCCGGATCGAGTTTCTCCGAGTTGCTCCGTAGGACAGCGCCGACCGATTCGCTCGCGGGCTCGCGCGCCGATTCGACTGGCGGAATCACCTCGGTGCCCGACCCCTTGAGCGGCCTCCGTGGAATCATTCACGGGACGACGATCGTGGCGTTGAGGTTCGCCGACGGCATAGTGATGACCGGCGACCGCAGGGCCACAGAAGGCCATTCCATCGCTCACCGGGGGATCGAGAAGGTCTTCCCAGCCGATCGCCACTCGGCAGTGGCGATCGCCGGAGCAGCCGGTCCGGCGATCGAGATGGTGAGACTGTTCCAGACCCAGCTCGAGCATTACGAGAAGGTCGAAGGCACCGCCCTCAGCCTGGAGGGCAAGGCCAACCAGCTCGCCCAGATGGTGCGGGCGAATCTTCCCCTTGCGATGGAAGGTCTCGCGGTCGTACCGCTCTTCGCCGGCTATGACCTGCGCCGGCGCACCGGGCGGATCTTCTCGTTCGACCTCGCCGGTGGCCGCTACGAGGAGCTCGAGTACCACGCGACGGGCTCGGGTGGCCGCGACGCGAAGACGACGATCAAACTCGGCTACGAAGCCGACATGCCCGAGGCACGGGCTGTGGAACTCAGCGTCAAGGCGCTCTACCAGGCCGCCGACGAGGATTCCGCTACCGGAGGCCCAGATCCGTTGCGCGGCATCTACCCATTAGTAGCCGTCGTCGACGAGGACGGCTATCGCAGGCTCGGGGACGATCTCGTAGCCGAGGCCTTCCAGGTGCTCCTCGAGTCCGAGAGACGAATCCCGCACCGCTTTTCGGCTGACCCGCCGGCGGTCGAGGACGGGGGATCGCCGTCATGAGCATGCCCTTTTACGTAGCGCCCGAGCAGGTGATGAAAGACCGGGCGGAGTATGCGCAGAAAGGAATCGCTCGGGGGCGGGCGCTCGTGGCGGCGATCTACGACGGAGGCGTCCTGATCGTGGCAGAGAACCCTTCGCGGACGCTGCACAAGATCAGCGAGATCTACGATCGGGTCGCCTTCGCGGGAGTCGGTAAGTACAACGAGTTTGACCAGTTGCGTGTCGCCGGCGTGCGCCATGCCGACACAAAGGGCTTCTCGTACTCACGCGAGGACGTCGATGCTCGCTCGCTCGCCAATCTCTACGCTCAGTTTCTCGGGCAGGTCTTCACCCANNTCACCCACGAGATGAAGCCGCTCGAGGTGGAGATCCTCGTCGCGGAGCTCGGCACAGCCGGCACTCCGCATCAGCTGTACCACATCGCTTACGACGGCACCGTGGTCGACGAGGTCGACTTCACCGTCCTCGGCGGCGCCGCCGACACCATCACCGAGCGGCTTTCGGCCGCCTACCATCCAGGCTGGTCCCTCGGCGAAGCCGTCAGCCACTGCGTGGCAGCCTTGGCGGGACCGGACCGTGCGCTCGACGCAGGAGATCTAGAGGCTGCGGTGCTCGAGCCTGGGCCTGACCGGCGGTCGTTCCGACGACTTCAGAACGGCGAGCTGGCGGAACTGTTGAGCGCCTCAGCTGCAGCATCCACAGAGCCAGCAACCGAGGTGGCTGGCTCAGGTGACGCTGTCGGCCCCACACCAGCTGCGGGAGAACCGGCGGCGACCGACGAGCCCGCAGAGCCGGAGGCTGACTCCTAAGCCTCGATCACACCATCAGACCGTTAAAAACGGTCTTAGCGGACGGCTACGACCACTATCCCGACGATGATGAGGGCGACGACCAATGCCAGCGCAACGGCTGCCTCGAGTCGATCGCCCTGTCTGTGCGGGCGGGGGCCGGGCAGCTCGGAGTCGGTGAACTCTTCGGCGAGTGCCTCTCGGGCCACAGGGTCGCGCTGCGATGATGGGTGGCTCCCGTAGTCGAGCTCGATCCGGTCCGCATCGACGGCGGCGTCCACCGCATCCGCCAGCAGGATCTCCCGCGCGAGGTCAAGCTGGTCCTCGCTGACGAAGACCTCCACGGCGCCCTGGAGTGGATACGGGCCGTCGGACACGCCCCGAAGCTCGACGAGGACTCCCTCCGCGCCGAGGCGGGCCGCGACCAGCCGCCCGTGAAACGAGCCCTGCACCGTCGTCAGGTGCCGCATGCGACCGGTCGATGGCATCTGTCACGAGGCTACCGTTGATCTCAATGGAACGCCGTATCTTCGGTCTCGAGAACGAATACGGCGTGACCTGCACATTGCGTGGACAAAGGCGCCTCAGCCCCGACGAGGTAGCTCGCTACCTCTTCCGTCGCGTCGTCAGCTGGGGCCGGTCGAGCAACGTGTTCCTCGAGAACGGCGCCCGTCTCTATCTAGACGTGGGGAGCCATCCCGAGTACGCCACGCCTGAGTGCGACTCGATCGAAGATCTGGTGGCACACGACAAAGCAGGGGAGCGGATCCTCGAAAGCCTCGTCCGATCTGCGGAGGCCCGCCTTCGCGACGAGGGTATCCGAGGGGTCGTCTATCTGTTCAAGAACAATACGGACTCGGCCGGTAACTCCTACGGCTGCCACGAGAACTACCTCACGAGCCGCCGCGACGACTTCTCCCACTATGCGCAGGTGCTCATCCCCTTCTTTGTCTCCCGTCAGATCTACTCGGGCGCCGGAAAGATCCTCCAAACCGCCCGCGGGGCGATGTTCTGCCTCTCCCAGAGGGCCGAGCACATCTGGGAGGGCGTCTCATCGGCGACGACGAGAAGCCGACCGATCATCAACACACGGGACGAGCCCCACGCCGACGCCGAGAAGTACCGCCGATTGCACGTAATCGTCGGCGACTCGAACATGAGCGAGTACGCCACCTTCTTGAAGGTCGGCACGACGAGCATCCTCTTGCGCATGCTCGAGGAGCCGGGCGTGGTACTGCGCGATCTCACCTTGGAGGATCCGATCCGCGCGATACGCGAGATCAGTCACGACATCACGTGCCGGCGACTCGTACGGCTCGCGAACGGGCGAGAGGCGAGTGCGCTCGACATCCAAAAGGAGTACCTCGGCCGGGCGATCCGCTTCGACGAGCAGCGAGGCCTGCCTCCGGTCGAGCACCGCGCGCTGGAGATGTGGCAGCACTGCATCGAGGGCATCGAGAAGGACCCCCTGAGCCTCGATCGTGAATGCGACTGGGTGATGAAGCACCGGCTCGTGGAGGCATTCCGGGAGCGTCATCAGCTTCCCCTCGGGCATCCGCGAGTGGCTCTCTTGGACCTGCAATACCACGACGTCGACCGCAGCCGCGGCGTCTTCTACCTTCTCCAGCGTGCCGGGCAAGCAGAGCGCATCACCACTGACGAGGTCATCGATCATGCGATGGAGCACCCTCCCGAGACCACCCGTGCGCGCTTGCGAGGCGAATTCATCCGCCGGGCCAAGGAGCGGCGCCGGGACTTCACCGTCGACTGGGTTCACCTGAAGCTCAACGACCAGACACAGCGAACCGTGTTGTTGAAGGACCCCTTCCGCTCACACGACGAGCGGGTCGAAAGGCTGATCGACGCGATCTGAGCCGTCGAAGACCCGGCCCTCAAGTAGCGAGCGTAGGAGCCTAGGTGCAGACGCGAGAGGATCCCCTGGGCGCTGCGCCGGCTGACGGACCGACTGGCACGACGCTTCAAACCTTTATGGTGTTCGACTTTGAAGACGTGAAGACTCTGCTCTCGGCGCGTCGGTACACTTGCCCGCGTGGGCGGTCTTGATCCCGCCAAGCTGCTGGTCATTTTGGTCTTGGCCCTTGTTCTCCTCGGCCCCGAGCGGTTGCCGCGCGCGGCGCGCCAAGTCGGGGCATTCTGGCGCGAGTTCACGCAGTTCCGCATTCGTCTCGAGGAAGAGGTCCGAAGCGCCATGCCTGACGTCGACCTTCCGAAGATCCCAGTCATCCCGAAAAGCGGGCTCACCGGATACCTCACGGGGATGATGAGGGATGCGGACCGTGGGAGAACTAGAGATAACACCGGAGCACGCGAGATGGCCGATGACGAATCACCCGGCGACGGTGCCGTCGCGGGTCGATCGGGAGCGGCCGCAGCTCCGTGGCGCTCGTCGAGCGGCGACGGCCCAAGCACCGGCGGAGTCGGCTCGAACCCGAGCCCGGTCACTGCGCCGAACGGCATGCCAGCCGGGTGGAACGTGCGCGGAGCCGAAGCTCCTGGGTACGCGAGCGGCTCGCTTCTGTCGCCGTTGCCGGGCGGGACGCCAGAGGGTGTCCTCGGGGCTGAGATCCGCCTCGATCTCGACGACCCGAGCTGGAATTAGCCTCCAGGCCAAGAGGAGCAGCTGATGGTCCGGACTATGAGACGACCGAGCGAGGCGCGCCCCACGCCGGACGCGATGACGCTCTTCGAGCACCTGGGAGAGCTCCGTAGTCGCCTCATCGTCTGCCTCGTCGGCTTCGTCGTCGGCGGCGGCGTCACTTACGGGCTGTACAACCCTGTCTACGACGCGCTTCAGCACCCGTACTGCACCGCCGTCCGAGAACTTCACCGGCACAACTGCAGTTTGTTCATCACCCAGCCGCTCGAGGGCTTCACCGCCCGCCTCAACGTGTCTGCCTACGGTGGCCTCATAATCGCCCTGCCAATCATCCTGTACGAGATGTGGCGGTTCGTCACTCCCGGCCTCAAGGCCAACGAGCGGAAGTACGCGCTGCCGTTCGTATTCGCCACGGTTCTATTGTTCGCCGCCGGCGGGGCTGTGGCCTATTTCATCTACCCCCGCGCGCTCGAGTTCCTCATCGGCTCGTCAGGGCCGCACACGACCTCGATCCTCTCCCCGAGCTCATACATAGGGCTGCTCGGGGCGCTCGTGCTGATCTTTGGGATCGCGTTCGAATTCCCTGTCGTCCTCGTGGCCCTCGAACTGGCGGGCGTCATCACGAGTGCCGGTCTGCGGTCGTTCCGGCGGTGGGCCATCTTGCTGATCACCCTCTTCTCGGCGATCATCACCCCGAGCTCTGATCCCTTCTCGATGTTGGCCCTGGCGCTGCCGATGGTTGTCTTCTACGAAGCTTCGATCCTCATCGGCCGGCTGCTCAAGAAGTGACCGGCCAGGTCCCGAGCAATCTCCGATCCTCGTTCGAGCGCACCTACGCCCACGGCCTCGACCGCTTCCAGCTCGAAGCGATGGACCTCCTCGACGCAGGCCGATCAGTGCTCGTGACGGCGCCGACGGGCTCTGGCAAGACCGTCGTCGCCGAGTACGCCGTCCATCTCGCCCTCGGCGAGGCCGTGCGCGCGTTCTATACGACTCCCCTGAAGGCTCTGTCGAACCAGAAGTACAGCGACCTCGTTGCGCGGCACGGCACCGAGCGCGTAGGGCTGTTGACGGGGGACAACTCCATCAACGCGGGTGCTCCGGTCGTGGTCATGACGACGGAAATCCTTCGTAACATGATCCACTCCGAACGTACCTCCCTCTCCCGCCTCGGCTATGTCGTCCTCGACGAAGTCCACTTCCTCGAAGACCCTTATCGCGGCGGTGTTTGGGAAGAGGTGATCCTCGGAGCACCGCCGGAGGTGAAGCTCGTCTGCCTGTCGGCCACTGTCGCGAACGCCGACGATCTCGCCGCGTGGATCGGACAGGTCCGCGGCAGCACCGGGATAGTGCGCGAGGACAGGCGGCCCGTCGCCCTGCACGACCTGTTCGCCATCGGAGACCGATCCAACCAGCGGATCCATCTCCTCCCGGTCTTCGTCGGCGGCCGGCCGAACACCCAGGCGATCGAGCTCGACGAGCTGATGGCGCGGCACGGGCCGCGCACCGGTAGGCCACGGCCGCGGGTGCACCAGACCGGCCATACCCGTTCGCGCACCTACCGCCCGAAGCGGGCCGAGGTGGTAGAGCGGCTGCACGAGGCCGAGCTGCTGCCGGCGATCTACTTCGTGTTCTCACGGGCAGGTTGTGACGAAGCAGTGCGGTACTGCCTCGACGACGGCCTGCGTCTGACGTCTCCTCCCGAGCGCCAGCGCATCCGCGAGATCGCGGAGGACCACGTGGACGCGTTGAGCGACGACGATCTGGCGGTTCTCGGGTACGGGCGTTTCGTGTCGGCCCTCGAAGCCGGCCTGGCCGCTCACCACGCCGGTATGGTCCCGCCGTTCCGGGAGACGGTCGAGGCGTGCTTTGCCGAAGGGCTCGTGAAGGTCGTCTTCGCGACCGAGACGCTCGCGCTCGGCATCAACATGCCTGCCCGGGCGGTGGTCATCGAAGAACTGACCAAGTACGGGGGAGCGGGGCATCAAGAGCTCACGCCGGGCGAATACACCCAGCTGACAGGGCGAGCCGGACGCCGCGGCATCGACGATGTCGGATACGCCGTAGTTCTCGCCTCGCCCTTCCACACCTTCGACGACCTCGCCCGGCTCGCTGGAGCCCCCGGTCGGGCCCTCACCTCGTCGTTCCGCCCGACGTACAACCTCGCGACGAGCCTCGTCCGCCGCTTCGACCGTCCGGAGGCTTACCGGATCGTGACGTCCTCGTTCGCGCAATGGCTCTCGCCCGAAGATCTCGGAGGACAGCTGACGAGCGTGCTCGAGATGTTGGAAGCTCGGGGCTATCTGAACGGCTGGTCGGTCACCGCTGACGGCGAGGTGCTCTCGGGGCTCTACCACGAAGCGGACTTGCTGATAAGCGAGAGCATGCGAGCGGGACTACTGGACGGGCTGGAGCCGGCCGCGATGGCTGCTGTGATGTCCGCCTTTTGTTTCGAGGCGAGACGAGAGCGCGAAGGCGCTTTCGAACCACCTCCTGGAGTCGTATCCGAGCGCCTGTTTGCGATCGCGGCGCTCTCAGAGGCACTGGGCGACGACGAGCGCTCGCGCTCGTTGCCTCTCACCCGGGGGATAGACGCCGGCTTCGCCGTGCTGGCTCGCGACTGGGCCCGCGGACGGGACTTGAGGCGGGTCCTCGTGCCCGCCAGCCAGCGTGGAGGACAGCGGAGGCCCGCACGCCCCGTGATGACGGGCGGGGACTTCGTGCGCAATGTGAAGCAGGTCATCGACCTCCTGCGCCAGATCGCCACCGTCGCGCCCCTGCCCGAGACAAGGTCGGCGGCCGAGCGGGCCGCCAGCCGGCTCCTGCGGGGCGTCGTCGCAGCGTCAGCGCAGGTGAGCATCGCACCGCCGGTGTCGGTCGAAGCGACTACCACTGCGGTCGTCGAGAACCGTGACCTCGACCAGGCTGGCAGGTCGCAGACCATCCACGCTCGGGAACCGAACGCCTCGTAATCTCAGCGGGGCATGTCGCTCATCACACCGGAGACCTTTACTGCAGAAGAGCGGGAGCTGCTCTCTCGCTACTTCACGAATCTTGACGGCCCGGTGTTCGCGTTGGTGAACCTGCCCGAGGTTGTGAAAGGCGCCTTGTTCGCCCGCTACTCCCGTTCCGCGAGTAGCCTCCGTCGGCTCTTCTTGGACGAGTTCGTCGGCGACCTCGACGTGACCGGCGACACGAGCCTCGACGCGACGATCGGCCTGAAGCGGGCCGAAGATCTCTACGAGCGCGTATTCAGCGAGTACGGCGACGACTCGGTAGCTCAGCTCGGAGGCGTGCACCTCGCGTGTGAGCAGTCCTCCAACCTTCTCACGAAGGTCCTTGAACGGGGGCGGCTCATGTCCTATCTCGAGCAGTCCACGCGGTACATCCCCTACGACACCCGACTCGACAGCGGTCACTATCGTTACATCCGGGACCCTGCAATCCTCGACTCTCCGCTCGGCGCGCGCTACGTGGGCGAGATGGACCGCATGTTCGACACCTACGGCGAGCTCCTACCGCTTCTGAAGGAATACGTACAACGCCGGTCGCCGCGAGCCGATGGCGTGTCGACGATCGCGCACCGAGCAGCGGTCCGGGCGGCTTGCCTCGACGCGCTACGTGGCTTACTCCCGGCCGGGTGCATCTCAAACGTTGGCATCTACGGGTCGGGCCAGAGCTACGAGCACTTGTTGCTCAGGATGCGCGCTCACCCGCTGCCCGAGGCTCGCCATTACGCCGAGCTCATGATGGAGGAGCTGCGGAAGGTCATTCCGAGCTTCCTCACGCGGCTCGAGCGCGCCGAGCGAGGCGGCGTGTGGGTTGACTACTTAAGACGCAACGAGGAGGAGACGAATCGAGTCGTCGAAGCACTCTGGCCGAGAGATGTGCCTCAGCCGGGAGCTTCGGTGCGTCTCACTTCCCACGACGGCGACGGGGAGGACCGCGTCCTCGCGGCAATCTGTTACGAGCACTCGAACCTGTCAGAGTCCGAGCTGCAAGAGCGGGTGGCGAGCCTCTCGGCCGAGGAGCGCTCTTCGCTGTTCGCCGCCTATGTGGGTGAGCGCGGCAATCGGCGCCACCACCCTGGGAGAGCCTACGAAGCCACGTCGTACCGCTTCGATGTCGTGTGTGACTACGGAGCCTTCCGCGACCTGCAGCGTCACCGTCTCTTGAGCATCGAGTGGCAGGCGCTCGGGACCGATCTCGGGTACGAGGTACCCGAGCTGATCGAAGAAGCCGAACTGGCGGACCGCTACGTCGAATCGCTGGAGCGTTCACGGGCACTCCACGACTCCCTCGTGAAGTTCTTCCCCGAGCAGTGCACTTACGCGGTTGCCCTTGCGTACAACGTGCGTTTCTCGATGGAGATGAATGCGCGTGAGGCCATGCACCTGATCGAGTTGCGCTCGACGCCGCAGGGACACCCGGCGTACCGGAGAGTCGCGACGGAGATGTACCGCCTCATCGCCGACGAG
This sequence comes from Acidimicrobiaceae bacterium, assembly GCA_003136185.1. Lineage (GTDB taxonomy): Bacteria > Actinomycetota > Acidimicrobiia > Acidimicrobiales > Bog-793 > Palsa-601. The sequence continues at coordinate 47,624 of PLDN01000180.1, forward strand.
GCCGGACATCACGCGATTGCCGCCTCGATGTCCTTCGTCGACCTCGGAGAGTCCGAGCTCGGCAGGCTCGACGCCGAGCAGAGAGCAGAGGCGAAGTCGGTCGGTCGCCGACCGAGGGCTAAGGGCGACACCGACGGCCGGACCGGCGGTGGAGGCGGTCGGAGCCTCAGAGCAGTGTCGCCGCGGCGCCCGGCCAAGTGACGCAAGCATCGCTCGGAGGCGCGAGGGCCGTGGGAGACATCGATGAGCAGGACTCTTATCAGTCCCCTTGACGAGCGTGCCCGCTCTGGGCATAACTAGAGGGTCCCCTCATTCCGCGGGTGCTACTGGAGCGCTCCGGTCAAGCATGCAAAAGTCGTCCGGGGGGAGTTTGCGAGTGGTGGGGCCCAGGGGGGTCGAGTAGAGAACGCCCAAGGCTTCCGGGTGACCGGAGGCGTCGCCCGGGCAGGCGACGTGGGTGGCGCCAAAGACACCTCCTGGGTCCTCCGCCGTCGCAACGCCGCAAAGCCGCCAGTCATCGGGCGGCCGACGCCAGACGCCGGGCGGCTAGAAAGACCAGATCAGGCGGGATCATCTGCGCCGCGTGGCGCGAGCTCGATTGCTTGGGCGCGCGACCGATTCAGCTATCTAGCGGGAACATGCCGGATCCTCGCGATGTTGCCCTATAGTCATCGCGCCTCGGCCCCTCGGGTCGGGAGTGTGCGGAGCGAATCAAAGGGAGCCGAATGGCAAAGGACATCGAACAGGATGTCGAGGGAGACGAGCCTGTTGACGCTGAACTCGACGGCGAGGCCGAGCTCGAGGACCTGTCCGAGGACGAGATCCTCGACGACGATGCCCTGAACGACGACGACCTCGCGGACGATGACGACGACCTCGTCGACGATCCGCTCACCGACGACGTAGACGTGGCGGACGACGGAGTGGTGGTCGCCGTTCCTGCGGGAGACAAGGCTGCGCCGGAAGCGGAGGAGGCAGCAGCCGAGGAGGAAGAGGAAGAAGAGCCCGACGACGACGACGTCGAAGCCAGTCTCGACGTCATCTTGAAGGAGCGCTTGGTCGTCGAGGACGAGGAGCAGGAGGACGACGACGAGCCTGCCGACGCGGAGGACCGGGGTGACGGGAACCTGCGCGTTCTTCCGAAGCAGCCCGGGGAGTTCGTCTGCCGCTCTTGCTTCCTTGTGAAAAGCGAGACACAACTCGCCGACAAGAGGCGCCTGCTCTGCCGCGACTGCGTGTGAGCAGGAGATAGGGTCGAGCGACGTGGCTGACGAGCGAAGCCTCCACGAACGGCTCATCGAACTAGTTGTGTTCGTCCCTGTCGGGATTGCTGCGTCCGTTGCTGAGGAGTTGCCTGGCCTGGCTGAGAAAGGCCGGGAGAGCTTGAGCAAGCAGCTCCAGGTCGCCCGCGTGCTCGGGAAGCTGACAGTCGCGCAAGCGCAACGCCGGGTGCGCAAGATGTCGGCCAATGCGCCCTCAAAGCCGGCAGGGGCCACTAAGAGATCAGGAGCGACGACGCCAGGGGGTTCGCCAACCGGACAGGCCTCGCCTCGACGGTCGCCCGCGGGCAGCTCCTCGGCTGCCGTACACGGGGCTCCGACTCCCGCTGCCGAGCGCCCAGCCGGTGAGTCGTCGCGGGGGGCGGAAGTGGGCGGCGACCAACCAGCGGACGCCCCAGAGGTCGCATCGCTGCCCATCCCGGGCTATGACACCTTGGCTGCCTCGCAGGTCGTCCAGCGGCTCGGATCTCTCCGCGCCGACGAGCTCGACGCCGTGAGGCGTTACGAGGTGGCCACACGGGGACGCCGGACGATCCTTCACCGGATCGCGCAGCTGAGCTCCTCGGACGGTCGCGCCTCGGCCTAGGAGCAAGTGCTGTGAAAGTCGTTGCTCGGCCGGCAAGCTCCGCAGACACCGAACACCTGACGGCTCTAAGGCGGCGCGCCAAGTCCGAGGTCGCCGACCAAAGAGGAGGCTCGCTGCTGGTGCGAGCTGAGCTGGCGGGGGCAGAGGACCGAGTCACGGGAACTGGGAGCCGACTCGTGGCCGTGGTCGAGATCGAGGACGCCGTGGTTGGTTACTTAGAGGCGGAGCTGGGCGATCTCGAGGGTGGAGGGCAGGTCTGCCGCGTGAGCTCGTTCTACGTAGAGCCTGAGGCTCGAGAAGTGGGGGCGGGGGAGGCGTTGATGGAGCACGCGAAGGATTGGGCGGCCGAAAGGCATGCGGAAGGCATTGACGTCCTGGCTCTGCCGGGAGCGAGGGATGTGAAGAACTTCTTCGAGTCCGCTGGGTTTGCCGCCCGCCTCATCGTCATGCACCGTCGCCTGGAGGGCCAGTGACGGCCCTCGGTCCCGTTCTCGCCGTCGGAGCCGTGGTCCGAGCCGGTGAGCGGATCCTGATGATCCAACGCGGCAGACAGCCGTCGGCCGGGCGATGGTCGATCCCTGGCGGTCGCGTCCAACCAGGCGAGACGCTGGAGGCGGCGGTCGCCCGAGAACTGCTTGAGGAGACCGGGCTCGCGGTGGAGGCGAAGCAATTGCTCGGGTTCGTCGACATCCACGACGGGGGCCAGCACTTCGTGATTCTCGACTTCGAGGCGGAGCTGTTGGAGGGAAGTCCGCTCGCTCCGCTGCCCGGCGACGACGCATTGAAGGCGCGCTGGGTCTCGATCAGCGAGGTACCGACCCTGCATCTAGTCGACGGACTGGCTGACTTCCTCTGCCTTCACGGCGTCCTCTGAGGTCGCCCGCGCAGCGACCTCATCCGCTGGCTGTTCAGCTGCGAGTGGCGGATGAGGGTCACTGACGGGCGCTTCGGCCGCGGCGCTGACGGGCGCTTCGGCCGCGGCGCNNCCCGGGAGCAGTTCCGCTGACTTTGGCGGGGTTGGGCGGACGCCTTCTCGGCGGGCGGGGGGGTCGAGCCGGGCGGTCGCCGGCGACCGGCTTCGGTGGCGGTGGGATCGGCATGCCCAGCAACCGCGCGAGCGCGGGGGTGCGCCCTGCGGCCATGCGGGCGAGGCGTTCGACCTCTCCGCTCGGGTCCTTCGGCATCCCGACGGGCTTGATCTGGCGGCGGACCGGGGATTCGACTGCCGCCTCGAGCAACGAGAGCCAGCGCTCGGGTGCAGTCTCCTCGGTCATGGCTTCACCCGCGAGCTCGGCGAGACGCACGGCAAGTGACCCAGGGAACCTCGCCGTCGGTTCCGGCGGCTTTGCGGACAGCCGGAGGGCTTGCAGCACGCGGCCGTCCTCGAGCGCCTGCTGGAGATGCTGTTCCCAATCGAGACGCAGCTTGGCGACCCTCCGCTCGAGGGCCTCGCGAAGTTCGCGCTCGAGCGTCCGGCCGGCCTCGTCTCTCGCAGCTGCGCCTACCACCGTGGCCCGGAGGTCCCGCAGCGTGATCTCGTCGACCCGACCGATAGCGGCCTGCGCACGGTCGAGCCACATGGCCGCTTTCACATCCGGTAGGAGCTGCTCGGCGATCGCGATGATGGACTCACCCGTGGCGGCGGGCCGCCCCTCGGCACGAGCCCGCTGTTGCTCGTCCGTGAGCGCCTTGCGGAC
>PLDN01000042.1 GCA_003136185.1 Acidimicrobiaceae bacterium
CACGAATCCGGCAGAAGACCCCGTTTTCCAATGTCGTCATGTTCTCGATCATCGTTGCGACAGCCATCACTCTGACTCCGAAATCTGGACATCACCTCGTCATCTCTTCACCGGCTCAGGTGGCGTCGGCCCTCCGGCCCGTCGCCGGTCGCTTCGCCTCGATCATCTTCGCCCTCGGATTCATCGGTTCGGGGATGTTGGCTATTCCAGTGCTCGCCGGAGCTGGGTCGGCAGGGATGGCCGGACTCCTCGGCAAAAGGACGGGCCTTTCAAATTCACCGCGTCGGGCGCCCGTCTTCTACGGACTCTGCGCAGTTGGGACTATCGGCGGAATGGTGCTCAGCCTGTTGCCGGTGAACCCGATCACCCTGTTGGTGTTCGTGGCCGCCGTCAATGGTGTCGCGGCCGCACCGTTCATCATTGTTACGATGTTCGTCTCCTCCAATCCGACGATCATGGGGGAGTACGTGAACGGGCGAGCAGCAAAGCTTCTCGGATGGCTTACGGCGATTCTGATGGCCACCGCGGCAGTAGCGCTTTTCGCAACCGGAGGGATCTAGATGGACCGAGCTGCCATGATGCTCACGGGCGCGAGCAGACGGCTCACAAGTTGACGGCAACGGATCCTCCGCACCGAGTGAGGAGAGCGGGAGCTCGCCTCGCGGTCGGGGCGCTGCTCGGTACGAGCGCCGGCGCCGCCTCCGCGGTGGCAGTGACGTGGCAAGCAGCTGAACTCATCGGCTGGATTGTGGCCGCCGCGTTCTACGTGATCAGTCTCTGGGCGGCCCTGGGTGGTCTGGACGCGGAGGGCACTGAACGGGTCGCCGTCCGCGAAGACCCGAGCATCCGGATTGCAGAGGTCGTCATGCTCACCGCGGCGCTCGCCTGTCTCGGGGGCGTTGGCATGGCGCTTGTCAAGGCCGGAAACTCCCGAGGAGGCGAGAAAGCGTTTCTCATCGCGGTAGGCGTCCTGAGTGTGATGGCAGCTTGGAGTCTGGTGCATACAATTTTCACCCTCAGATACGCCCGGATGTACTACACAGGGCATCATGGGGGTATCAACTTCAACGAGAAGAGCGCGCCCGCCTATCCCGATTTCGCCTACGTCGCGTTTACTGTCGGTATGACATTCCAGGTGTCTGACACCAACCTCACTAGCCAGGCGATCAGGCGAACCGCGCTCCGGCATGCCCTGATCTCGTACCTCTTCGGTGTCGTGATCATTGGGATGACGATCAACGTCGTCGCGAGCTTGCTGCACTGATCAAGACGATTCCGGCTCGTTCGCCGGCCTGCCGACAGAATCCTCAACTTGCCGAAGGCCGAGCTAGAGGAGCTTGGTAGCGAGCGCTCGGATCGGTGGCTCGTAGGCCTCCGAATACGTCGGCAAGGAGCTCAAGGGCGACCTCGGCGCGGATCGCGAGTGACATCTCTCCGATCCACTCGTCGACGTGCGGCCCGATCGCTGCCGCCCCGACGAGCACACCGCGAGTCTTGTCTGCCACCAGCTGCAGCCGGCCGATCTCCGCGCCATCAGCACCAGCACGCGCTGCCTCCACAAGATCCATCCCTGCGGCGACCACATCCAATCCTGCCGTCTCGGCGGCAGAGCGGGTCAGGCCGACCGCGGCCACCGGTGGGTCCGTGAAGACTGTCCTCGGGATTGCCCGGTAGTCGGCACGAGCAACCTTGCCCTGCAGGTTCGCCACAAGGATGCGGGCTTGGTAGTTGGCCGTGGACGCAGACGAACCGGTCACCTTGTTCGTGCGCGTCGAGGAGGTCGGAGAGGCGGAGGTGTTGGAAGATCCCGCCGTGCTACCCCAGGCCTGTGAGCCCGACTCCGAGCAAAAGGGCGGACGAGGCGAGCAGCGCCAGGATGCGATCGACGGTGCCGCCCGCATCTTTCGACGTGCTCATGTCGGTATCCGGCCAGCCTCCAGCGGCAGGGTCACGGCGCCCGGCGGATCCCGGACGCCGCGTCTCAGCTCCAGATCGGGACCATCGACTCTCGTACAGGATCGCGGTGCCGCCAAAGACCGGTGCCGAACCTCGATAGCACGCGTGGCAACTCTCGAATGTGCCAGGGTCTGGCGGAGGTGCTCATCGTGCGTCTCCTCGATGCCAGTGGGTGGCGGTGGCATCGCTCGCCAGCGAGGACCATGTCGGTTCGAGTTGCCACGGGTTCATGGTCTAGTTGTGGCGTTGCGCCTCGCTCAGTACCAATGGCTGCGACCGGCGACCTGATGACCGGCGCGTCCACTAACGGCGAGCACGACGCCGACCAGGACGGCGATTACGCCGATCACCCAGAGGATCGAGAGACCGGCGACGAAGCCGATCACCATCAATATGGCTCCAAGAACAATCATGAAGTTCTTCCTTCCATTGCATAGGTGGCTTGCGCCACATCATGAACCCACCGAAAGCGCGACAGAACGGGAGCGTCGATCCGGGGTAGATCGCAGCCATCCTTGTGTCGACCAGATGGGTGATTACCCGCATAGCTGGCGAAGGTGATTGCTTTCGAGCCCACTGCTCAGAGCCTCCATGTCGTGTCGGCCAACGGCGAGATACGGAGGAAGCAGGGTCCAGGCTACCTATCTACTGAGACCCATCTTAACGGACCTTCCCGCCCGATCAGCGTGAAGGTGCCCGATTCATGGCCGCGTTGCCATTGGAACGATGGACGTGTAATGTCCCGGTTGCGGGCGTCAAGCTCGGCTCGCGAGTCGTCGCTCAAGACCCCGGTAGCTTCTGCCACTTTGGCATGAGCGTCGGACGGGGTCAGAGCGATGAACGTGAACGAGACTGCGAACAGGGCGACCAACTCCACGCAGTGGGGTCGGCGGACGCTCATCGCTCTCGAGGACATCGTCGATCTCGAGTCGACGCCGCGTCTCGACGCCCTGTTCCAGGCAGCCTGCGCCGGTGCACATCAGGTCATGCTCGACATGTCAAGAGTTCAGCTCATCGACGACGCCGCAATCTCCTCGGTTCTTCAGGGATCGCGACCCTCCGCTCAGCCGGCGTCGGTCTCGATGTTCGCTACCCCTCACCAATGGCGCTGCAGCTCTTTGAGATGTGCGGCTCGCTCCAGATCGTTGGGATCGAGTTCGCGCTCGATCCGCCGGAGCTCTTCCGCGACCGAGCCTCCGCCGAGGTTGCTGATACGGAGGGCCCGGACATGCAGTTCATCGACCTCGCCGCTTCCCGACCGCGAGCAGAGGCGAGCCGGTGACCACCTCAAAGGGTCTACGCGATACGCACCACAGGCTTGACAGGGCAATCGGGCTTGTATCTCACTACAGGTAGCCCTTCCTGCTGGAGAGGTGGCCACGTAGGGTGGTTTCGGGATGCGGTAGCCGGCACCGGATTACAACTTTCGGTCTCGGCTTACACGACAACCGAAGCGGAAGCGGGCTGACGCCTCAAGAGCTCGGAGCCCGGAATGTGCGTCGGCGTCGAGTCATCGTGCTGATCGTGATCTTGGTGCTGGTCGCGAGGATGATCATGCGCCATTAGCTCCTGTCGACTCGTTCGCACAACCGATGTTCGGCCCGAACAGCACCCGTTCCTCAGACCTGAGATGAGGAATCGATAAGGTCAACCAACAAGGCAAATGGCACGACCCACGTGCGAAGGGAAAGCGGAAGAAGGTGTGAGACTGGGACATCGGCGTCGAGGTGTACAACCGCTCGCAACGGGTACACTAATGGCTGATGCCACGAGACCACATCGACGACCATCGGGCCAATCAAGGTCGGCTAACAAATCGGACTGAGCATCTACGTTTCGCCAGTACGATCCTCTATTGGATTGAACACTACAGCTCGTTGCCGGGCGTGGCGATTGCCGTAATGATCGTGGTCATCTGCCTGGTAGGTACAGTGGTCGGCCTGAGCTTTCCGACTCGGCTGGTCGCCGCCTTCGAGGTGAGCGTCTCGGCCATCACTCTCCTCATGGTGTTTGCAATTCAACACACTCAAGGTCGCGAACAGGCGGCCACCCAGCGCAAGCTGGACGAGCTACTGCGGGCATTACCCGGCGCTAACGACAGCCTCGTGAGGCTCGAAGAGGCGTCCTCAGACGTTCTCCTGGACGCGGAGGATGGTCACAGCGACACTCGGGCGGAGTCGACTATGGACAAGGCCCCCGCGCGGCGCGCGCTACCACCTGCCGCTGACGACACGGCTGCGCTGAGAGTCTCGGCGACAACTCCGATCGGGCCGCACGGGTGCTTCGACCAGTGCCCGACGTCATGAGCAGCGGCGACGTGCCGTGACCAGAATGAGTTCACCTATGCTTCAGGTGCGGGTCTGAGTGTCCACCCAGTACCCGTAGCGTCCACTGGAGAGGTGCGAGAGCGGCCGAATCGGACTCACTGCTAATGAGTTGACCTGGGAGACCGGGTCCGAGGGTTCAAATCCCTCCCTCTCCGCTCGGGGGACGGGCATGTGACGTGCCTGAACCAAGAAGGTCCGCTCCGGCGGGCGCGCCGTGCCCCGCCACCGTGGCGGCTCCGGCTGGCTGTGAGGAGAACGAGTGGTCGAGAGTCGGTACTGGTTGCAGACTCTGGGGTGCCCCAAGAACCAGGTTGACTCGGACAAGCTGGAGGGACGTCTGGCGGGTCAGGGATACCGTCGCGCCGCGGATGCGTCCGAGGCCGATCTGGTCGTGGTCAACACCTGTGCCTTCATCGAGTCGGCCCGGCAGGAGTCGATCGACANNGGTTGCCGGGTTCGGGATCGACTTCGCCCAATCCGTCGACTTCGCCCAGCCGCCCGAGTTCGCCCAGCCCGTCGGTGTGCCGGTCGCGCTGGCGCGCAAGCCCGGCCCGCGCCCGAGCCAGGGGTTCGATCTGCTCGAGTTGGCCCGTCCGGCGTCGGAAGTTCT
>PLDN01000040.1 GCA_003136185.1 Acidimicrobiaceae bacterium
GGCGGCCAGCGCGCCCAGCTGTCCCTCACGATCGCGCTCGCCAAGCGCCCCGAGCTGCTCCTGCTCGACGAGCCCGTGTCCAGCCTCGACCCACTGGCACGCCGCGAGTTCCTCGGGCTGCTGATGTCGACGGTGGCCGGTCACGACGTCAGCATCGTGCTCTCGTCGCACCTCGTGAGCGACATCGAGCGCGTCTGCGACTACCTCATCGTGCTCGTCGACTCTCGCGTCCGGGTGGCCGGAGAGATCGAGGAGCTGCTGGCCGTCCACCATCGGCTCGTCGGCACCCGCTCGACGGACGACGTCGCGCCGGCGAACCAGATGGTGATCGCGGCCTCGGTCACCGACCGCCAGCGACTGCTCGTGGTGCGAAGCGACGGCCCGGTCGTGGAGCCCGGGTGGGTCATCGAGTCGATCAACCTCGAGGACCTCGTTCTCGCCTACATGGGCCAGGGCGTGTTCCGCCAGGATCTCCTCGCGACGAGCCCGGTGGCGCCATGACGTGGCTCGCATGGCGCCAGTTGCGAACCCCGGCGGCCGTCGCCGCGCTCGGAGCCCTCGTGGTCCTCGTTGCGCTCGCCCTCACCGGACCACACCTCCTCCACGTCTACGACACCGTGGTCGTCCCCTGCGCCGCGCACGGTGACTGTTTCTCGGTCACTTCCCACTTCCAAGGGCTCGACTCCCAGGTGATGCACATGAGCTCGAGCGTGATGCTCCTCGCACCAATCCTCCTTGGGATCTTCCTGGGCGCGCCGCTGGTCGCCCGGGAGCTCGAAGCGGGGACCTACCGGCTCGCCTGGACCCAGAGCGTGACGAGGACGCGCTGGATCGCGACGCGGCTGACGTTGGTCACGCTCGCGACTGCGGTGCTCATGGCGTTGCTCAGCACTGCGGTGACGTGGTGGCAGCGCCCACTCGACCTGGTCAACAACGCCCTGTGGCTCAACTTCGACCAGCGCGACGTGGTGCCGGTTGCCTACGCCGTGTTCGCCGTCGCTCTCGGCGCGCTCTTCGGGGCGCTCGCGCGCCGGACGCTCGTTGCGATGGCGGCCACGATCGCGGGCTACGCGGGCACGCGTTATCTGGTGTCCGAGTACGTCCGGCCGAACCTGTTTGCGCCACTGAGGGCGAGCTTGCCCTTCCGCCTCCAGGTGACCACCACCGGCACCGAGGCCACCTTCGGACCTCCGCAACCGAGCGACTGGCCGGTCTCGAATCAGATCGTGACTGGCACGGGGAAGGTTGTAGGTGAGAACGGGGGGATCGGCCCGAACGGCGCCCTGGGCGGATTCGAAGTGAAGGGCAACGGGACCGCAGTGTTCACCGGAGTCGGCAAGTGCCCGAACCGGATCCCCGTGTCGCCCGGCCTGGCGCACTCACACCCCACCCCGGCGACAAATGCTGCCCTCCAGCGCTGCATCGACAGCTTCCACTTGCGCAACGTCGTCTCCTACCAACCCGCAAGCCGCTACTGGTCGCTGCAGTGGGCCGAGGTGGCGATCTTCGTTGCTCTCGCAGTTGCCCTCGCAGTCGGCTGCGTCTGGTGGGTGCGCAGGCGCTTGCCGTAGTGGCAGTCGAACCCTCAGTAGTGGCTCGCGCCTACGTGCGCTCGACGACGACACCTCCCTGGCGCGATCCGTCTGACTTGAAGCGGCGACATGCGTCCCAGAACGATGCCGGCTCATGGCTTGGTAGTGCAATTAAGTTTGAACCTGGCCTCGTAGCCTTGCGACTGTTCTCTCGACTCGATCATCGCTTGATGAATTGGCGTCGATCTCGATCAACTTGCGTCGGCTGGTTGCACCGTGGACGAGAGTTACCGAACTATGAGGAATCGCTAGCGCCTCGGCGACTGCCTTCAATGCTGCGACCGTTGCTCTACCGTCTTCGGCTCGCTCGGCCACACGCACCACAAGTGCGCCCCCGTACGCGCCGCCAACTTTGGGTCGGGACGCTCCCGGCCGGACGTGGATTTCCATTCGCACGTGGTCAGTCTTCCCGACGGTGTCTGTCCCACAACGCCGGTTGCACATCCATCGTCCGAGGTGCTGATGATCGACTGGGGTTCATCAGACTCATTGTGTTGTCAATGGCCAAGTTGCTGACCGGTTGAGACCGCCCTTTCTCATGGCCACGGACATTGTGTTAGCCGTTACAAGTGCGCCAGGTATCCATAATCAATGGTTCTTTTCCAGTCTGTCCGGCTTTAGAGTCTGGTGGTGGATCCCAAGCGAATGGTGGCGGATGGCTAGTGTCCTGTCAGGCTGATTCACCAAGAAATCTGCTCTGAGGGGGAATTTCCTCTCAACGGGGCGCGTTGTCCGATCTTGTCAGCCAAGATCGGAGGAATCCCTATGGCACGCGCAGGACGACCGACCGTCGAGATCACCGTCACCGCCGAGGAGCGCCAGACTCTGGAACGCTGGATACGCCGGCACTCCTCGTCCCAGGCACTCGCTCTGCGATCGAGGATCGTGCTCGCCTGTGCAGAGGGGCGCACGAACACCGACATCGCCGCCGATCTCAGCATCAACCAGGTGACGGTCTCGAAGTGGCGTCATCGCTTCGCGGCTCATCGGCTCGACGGCCTGTCTGATGCTCCCCGGCCGGGAGCTGAGCGCACCATCTCCGACGAGGTCGTCGAGGCAGTCGTGGTCGAGACACTTGAGACAGCCCCACCCGATGCCACGCACTGGTCGACACGGGCGCTGGCGGCCAAGCACGGCATCAGCCGCCAGACGGTCTCAGAGATCTGGCGGGCCTTCGGCCTCAAGCCGTGGCGGGAGGACAGCTTCAAGGTCTCGCCCGACCCACAGCTCGTCGAGAAGATCCGCGACCTCGTCGGCCTCTATATGAACCCGCCGGTGGCGGCTGCTGTCTTCGCTGTCGACGAGAAGCCTCAGATCCAGGCCATCGACCGCACCGCACCGACACTGCTGATGCTGCCGACGACACCGGCGCGCGCCACCCACGACTACCAGCGAAACGGCACACTCGACCTGTTTGCCGCCCTCGAGATCGCGACCGGAAAGGTGATCACCGACCTCAAGTCGTCCCACACGAGTGCCGACTTCGTCAGCTTCTTGAACAAGGTGGACCGCAGCGTCCCGAAAGAGCTCGAGGTCCATGTGATCTTGGACAATCTCGCCACTCACAAGACCCCGCTCGTCCACAGCTGGATGCTGCGTCACCGGCGCTTCCACTTCCACTTCACGCCCACTTACGGGTCGTGGATGAATCTCGTCGAGCGCTGGTTCTCCGCCCTCACGACCAAGAAGCTGCAGCGATCAGCCCATCGCAGTGTGAAGGCGCTCGCAGCCGACATCACGGACTGGGTGGCTAACTGGAACGAGAACCCGAAGCCCTTCGTCTGGCACAAGTCCGCCGAGGAGATCCTCGAACGGCTCGCCGGCTACTGCAGCGCCATCAACACTGACGCCAGGGGATGAGGGTATTTCACGGCTTATCAACCTGACAGGACACTAGGACCATATTTGCCATTTTCACGAAGCGCACGACAACCTCGCGGCGATCGAAGGTGGTCCCGGGGCGTGGTGATCGCGGCGCGACGGGCCCGCGGCCGTCCGATCGCTCGCCGTGTCGCGCAAGGCCCCGGTGTCCCCGCGCTCGACTCTCCCGGGCTACTGCTCATGGCGTCCATCCGTGGCCGCTCGATCGAGCTACCCCTCGCAGGCTAGGCAGGAGCTACCTTGAGGCGCCGCTCGGCACCGAGGGGAGCGATAGCCGATGACAGATGACCGTCCATCGAGCACCCGGCCCGACTTCCGCGAGCGGATTGCCCGGTGGTTCTTCCGACTCGTCAACCCGCTCGCCCGCCGGATGATTCCCGCCGGGGTGGCGACGGGTGCCCCGAACATCCTCCTCATTGTGCGCGGGCGCCGGTCGGGTGTTGAGCGCACGACGCCGGTCGCGATGCTGGACTTCGATGGACACTCGTATGTCCAGGCGAGCTACGGAGCGGCGGGCTGGGCCCAAAACCTTCGGGCGGCTGGCGAGGCGACCGTAATCCATTCTGGTGGCCGTCGCAGTCCGGTTCACGCCATCGAGGTTCCACCCGATGAAGCGGCAGCGATTCTTCGGCGCGTGCTCGAGCCGTACCGCCAGTTTCACTTTGTGCGCAGATTGCTCGGCTCGCGCGTAAGGCCGCCCGTCGCCCTTCTACGCCGATACCGGATACGCATCGACGACACCCCCCAGGATTACCTCGCCGAAGCTCGGCGCCACCCGCTGTTCGAACTCCGACCCGCGTAACGACTACAACGACCTGTTCGCCGTCACCGGCCCTGAACCGTATCTACGAATCCGCGGTCGCGATCATCGCTCGCCCACAACGCCGGTTGGGCGGGGCACATTCTGGCCCATCTGATATCGACTGCAAACTATCCCGAGCAGTGCACCCCGCTCAGATCCGAAGGGCCTCTTTAGTCGTCCGATTGCGGCTGGTCATGCGATCAGTCTGCCCCATCGATAACCCGACGGAGCCTCCAGTGCCCGGTACGAGATCGTGCACGTCCCCCCTCCGACACTTTTTGCGACACGCGCGAGGTCGGCGGTTACACGGAGCTGACGCGTGCGGTCGTCGTAGGTCAGCTGCAGCCCAAGCGCTGCGTACGCTGCGGATCTCTCCTCCGGTGTGGCTTCCTGGAGGATGCTGCTGATCCCGCCAAGCTCCTCGACCAGGCGGGCGATCTCTTTCGGTTTGAGGGCGGAGGGAGCGACCGCAGCAGCCAGGCGAGCCCTGAGGGCATCTCGCTCGGCGGTCCGCTTCGCGAGCTGCTCCGTGAGCGCACCGGGGTCACCGCCAGCTTCGACGGCGGCAACGAGATTCTCGATCTTGCAGTCAACCTCGCGAAGCTCTGCCTGCACGCCTGCCTTTGCAGCAGAGGCTGAGTCGTCCTCGACTTGACCGCGTGCCAGCCAGTCCGAGTCAGCAAGGGAATCGATCCAGGGGGTGCGGTCACGAACCCTCGCCACGTTCGCTGTGACGCCTGCATCGCGGCTGACCCTGCGCGGGCTGCCAAGATCCGAGGACGGCGCGGTTTCCGCGCTCTCATCGTGGCCCCG
>PLDN01000008.1 GCA_003136185.1 Acidimicrobiaceae bacterium
ACAACGAGACCTGGTTGGCCGAGCGCCGCGCCGAGGAGGCCGACGCAGTCCGCACCTGGGAGGCGCGGGCGGCCATGTGCGCGCTAGACGGCTCTGACAAGTCCGTCCCGTGGGGAGCACGCGTTCGGTACGAAGCGCTCTCCGGCGCGCACGACTTTCACGTCGCGAACGCCACCATGTCCGACGAGGAGTACGAGGCTCGTTTCGAGGCCCCTGCTCGCACGGTGACCTCGGCGTCGTGGTGGATCGACCAGCGCGACACCGATCCCGCGGATTTGGAAGAACTGCTCACCGACGTCGCGAGCGACGCCACGGCAAGGACGCAGGAGAACCCGTACTGAGATGGTGACGTGGCTTGACACCCAACCAACGGCGACCATCCGCCGCGCCCTTCCTCCCTCCGCTCCCGGTGGTGACGACGCGGCGCGGCGGTTCGACCTGTGGCTGGTGCTCGTTGATCTGCATCTCGAAGAGCTACGCGCGAAGCGATCGCGACTCGAATGGGATTGGCACGAGAGCTACGCGGCGGGCTGGTCGCCGCGAACCGCTGCGTTCGCCGCGTGGGCCGAGCATCTTCGACGCGCGCCCCCGCCCGGACCGGGGACGTGATGGCGGGAATCGACTGGAACGGAGTACGCGTCCGTCACTCCCTCGGGTCGGTCGCACGGCGCAGTGGGCTCGCTGTACCCGACGCCGGGACGGTGATGGTCTGTTGCCCATTGCCCAACCACGATGACGCGCGGCCTTCAATGCATCTCGACTTGGACCGCGATCGGTACTACTGCTTCGGCTGCGGCGCGCGCGGCGACGTCGTTCAATGGGTGAGTGACATCGAAGGCGTTGGCGCCGTCGAGGCTGTTGCCATCCTCGAGGACGGACGCCGCGTGAAAGGCGTCCTCGGCACCGGCAACCGAGGGGCCGGCACTTCGTACACGTCACCGTCGGACCACGAGAGGCCCGACCTCGAACGCACGTCGCCCGAGCGCGTCCGCCAGGTGATGCACGACGCGTGGGGCTACTACGCCTCCGCACCCTCGCACGAGCGGGCGACCGAGTACCTTGGCGGCAAACGCGACATCGACGTGTCGGCACTCGAAGCCGAGCTTGGTCGGTTCGTCGTCGGCCACACGCCCGACCGTCCCGACGCACTCACGCAACACCTTCGTTCCGAAGGCTTCACCGACGACGAGATGGTCGACGCCTGTCTCGCACTTCGCAACCGCGATGGCGCGGTCATCGACTTTTTTCGCGACCGCGTGATGTTGCCCGTCACTGACGATGCTGACCGCGTCATCGGTCTCATCGGTCGCACGGTTACTGACCGCGCGCCGAAGTACCTCAACCAGTCGCGCACTCACACCTACGACAAGCACCTCGCGCTCTACCGCCCGAGGCGCACGATCCTCGACCGCGATGCCAACGTGATCGTGGTCGAAGGCACCGTTGACGCGCTCGCCATCGCGGCTCAGGCGGCGCGCTCCGGGCTTTCGACCAAGTTCGCTCCGATCACCGCATCGGGCCTCTATCTATCCGCCACCCAACTTGACCGCGTTCTCGCCATCCATGACCGAGCGCCAGTGCTCGCTGGCGACGGAGACGAAGCTGGGCGCGGCGCGAATGTCGCATGGGCAACCGACGCTGCTCGAAAGGGTCGCGAGTCCGTCGTGGTCACCTGGCCCGAGGGACAAGACCCCGCCTCGTGGATCGCGGCGAACCGCGAGGACGCTCTGCGCGCACTCACTCGGAAGG
This sequence comes from Acidimicrobiaceae bacterium, assembly GCA_003136185.1. Taxonomy (GTDB): domain Bacteria; phylum Actinomycetota; class Acidimicrobiia; order Acidimicrobiales; family Bog-793; genus Palsa-601. The sequence continues at coordinate 1,750 of PLDN01000008.1, forward strand.
GCTGCCTCGACGCGCCACCGAGCGAACTTCGACCTCGCCACTGCGGAGCAGTGCTCACCCAACACGCCCTCGACACTCTTCCCAACACCGGCGACCGCGCTGCATCCCTCCGCCGGGTCGCCGCCGAAGCGAAGAACATCAGTAGCTATCTCGGCCGGAACGCAAGCGAGCGGTACGCCACCGCTGCCGCGGGAGTCCTGCCCCCCGTCGTTGTCGATGCCGAAGCCGGCCACCTCGTTCCCGGCCAGCGGATCAAGCGGCAGTTCCGAGCCACGCAATCGGTAGGCGACGCGGGACACAACGCCACGGCACTCGCCGTGAACCAACACATCGCTACGGATGTGGAATGGCCCTTGAAGGGCCTCACGCCATGAGCGTGGAGCGGCCACACGCGACAGCGCCGATTGGAGATCACTTCGGTCGATTGCTGCCGATCAACTCGGCCGCCGAATACCTCGGCGTGTCACGAGCAACCGTTCAACGGCTCGTTCACAGGGGAGAGCTAGCCATCGTGAAAATCGGCGGGTCTACCCGTTACGACGTAGACGACCTCGACGGCTACATCGACAGCAATCGTCGACGCAACCGAACTCGAACCGCATGAACTGGCGTAGTTTGGTGAGGCATTCGGTCGTGCTCGCGCTCGCCGAACCGCTCCGTAGTGGAATGAGCGCGAGGCCGGCGGCGGGGCTCCAAAACCGTGACCTTATCGTGACCTTATCGTGCGCTAAGGGGATGCAACATGAGGCAGCGTGAGTCGAACGTAAGGCGCTCACCAGGTAATTCCTTGGAATGATCCTGGTCAAAAGGGCGCAGCAGCCACGTTCGCAACGTGGAAGT
>PLDN01000139.1 GCA_003136185.1 Acidimicrobiaceae bacterium
CACGAATCCGGCAGAAGACCCATATAAAAAGGGCTTCGGCTTCCATCCCCTCGGCGCCTGGTGCGACACGACCAACGAGCCGCTGGCGGCGATGCTCCGCCCTGGCAATGCCGGCTCGAACGACACCGACGACCACCTCGAACTGCTCGACCAAGCGCTCGCCGTGCTGCCAGCCGCCTACCGTGCCGGACATGAGCCGGGCGATGACCCGGCGCTTGTCTGTCACCAGATCCTCCTCCGGGCCGACTCGGCCGGGGCGACCCATGGCTTTGTCGCCGCCCTCGTGGAGGCGAACATCGAGTACTCGATCGGCCACCACGTCAACGCGGCGGTGCGCGAAGCGCTGTTGTGCTTCCAAGAAGAGGACTGGGTCCCGGCGGTCGAGTCCGACGGCAGTATCCGCGACGGGGCCTTCGTTGCCGAGCTCACCGATCTGATGGACCTGTCGGCTTGGGGCATCGACGCACGACTCATCTGCCGCCGGGAGCGCCCGCACCCCGGTGCCCAGCTCTCGATGTTCGACATGTCCGAGGGCTGGCGCCACACGTGTTTCATCACCAACGCCAATGCGCTCCAGATCGACGCGGCGGTCCTCGAGCTCCGCCACCGCGGCCATGCACGCGTCGAGGACCGGGTGCGCAACTGGAAGGACTGCGGGCTCCAGAACCTGCCCTTCGCCAGTTTCACCCAGAACCTCGCCTGGGTGGCCGTCAGCTTGGTCGCCGGGGCACTGCTCGCCTGGACGCAGATGACCTGCCTCGACGGAGCGCTCAAGAAAGCCGAGCCGAAGACGCTCCGCTACCGGCTCCTTCACATCGCCGCGGTGCTCGTGCGACGTGGGCGCCGGCTCGTGCTCCGTCTCGACGAGACCTGGCCGTGGGCCTCGGCACTCCGCCGTGCGTTCCTCAAGCTGCGCGCGACCTTCCCGTAACAGCAAGGGTCCCGGCGCCCGACCCGACAACGGTGACTCTTCCCGGGGGCGTGACATCCGACAAACGCACGGAACTCTGACCCGTCGCGCCCACATGCCTGCGACCGCCGTCTGGTGGCATCAAACTGCCGACAACTGCCCGCTCGGCGTCAGCTACGAGGACCGGACGAATTTTCGAGGCTAGTCATGGCCCAAGACATTGCCCCTGCCATTTACACCTAAAGGATAAAGAAGTCGCTATCTACGGCCAAAACGTTGTCAATTTCACCGTGGATTACGGTCACCGGTCCTGGTAAAATGGAAGTAACACAGGATAACGAAAGGAGGTGACCAATGGAGACAAGAAAGGATATGGGAAAGCTAATAGAACTTATAAAGACGACCCGTGAAGAACGCGGGCTGTCGCTACGCAGCCTGGCTGACATCGCCGGGCTGCACCACTCGTTCCTCTCCAAGCTGGAGCTCGGCGCCTACGACAGTGTGTCGGCTGAGAGCCTGATGGCTCTAGCCGAGGCGCTCGACCTGCCGCCCGCCGACTTGTTCTCCCTGGCGGGCTACCGCCTGCCGGAGTCACTGCCTTCCTTCGGACCGTACCTCAGGACTCGTTACGGCGAAGAGCTGAGCGACGACGACCTGTCGGCGCTGACTCACATGTTCGAGGCGATGAGAAGTGGCCATGACGAAACAGCAGGAGGTTCCAGATGAACCGGGGCGTGCTGGCTGAGCTGCGATCGCTTTGCCCACCACGTCGCCTGACGCATGGCGAAGCCCTGCGGGCGCAGAGCTGCAGGCTGCTCGCCTCCTGAAGCTCTCAAATGTGACCGAGCCACCTGTCTCGGAGTCCGTCGTGCGCGACGTGCCAAAGGTGCTGGTAAAGCGCATGGTGCCGTGGGCTGTCTCGGGCGCAACCGACTGGGCGAAGGGCACGTGGGTCATCGTCGTCAACGGCGCAGAGCCGGAAACGAGACAGCGGTTCACGATCGCTCACGAGTTCAAGCACATCCTCGACTATCCGTTTATCGACGTGCTCTATCCGGCCAGCTTGGGCATGACGAGACATCAGCGCACCGAAGTCACCTGCGACTACTTCGCCGGCTGCCTGCTGGTGCCCCGTCCCTGGCTGAAACGAGCGTGGGGCGATGGGAAGCAGGACGTCGTCAGCCTGGCCGAGCACTTCGGCGTCAGCAAACAAGCCATGCAAACGAGATTGCTGCAGACCGGCCTCATCGACCGGCCGGACCGCTGCCGAGACGTCGGCCGCGGGTGGAGGTTCCTGCGCCAAGGAAGCGGCAGCCCTGACTTGTCTATCCCCGACAGCATCGAGGTCGTCGCGTTGTAAATACAACCTTGGATGTGGCGAATGCCGGCGCGAGAATTGATTGGCATTTACCTAGACAATGAGAGGAGGGTTCAAGATGGCAAGAGTTATTACAAAACAACAGGCAGCTGGTCCGACCGCTGTCACATATCTGCGGGTCAGCACCACCGAGCAAGCCAGGCGGGGCGGCCAAGCCGAGGGCTTCTCGCTACCAATTCAGCGGGAGAAGGTGCGGGGGAGAGCCCAGGAGGTAGTCGCCCCGGTCGTCGAGGAGTTCATCGATGCCGGCAAGTCGGCGACGAACATGAACCGAGCTGGGCTGCAGGCCCTGCTGGACTACGTCAAGCGGGAGCATCCGACGTATGTGATCGTCTACAAGCTCGACAGGCTGGCTCGCAACCTTTTGGACCAGCTGATCATCCTCCGGACGATGGAGGCAGCAGGCACCCAGCTACTCAGCTGCTCGGAGACTGTTGAAAGCACTACGGCCGGGAAGTTGAGCTTCGCCGTTATGGGAGCGGTCAACGAGTACCACAGCAACAACCTGACCGACGAGCTGAAGAACAAGTTGATCGGCAAGATCCGCTCTGGCGGCACGATCGGCAAGGCACCCATTGGCTACCTAAACACCGTTGAGCGGGTCGAGGGCCTTGGTGAGGTCCGCAGCGTCAAGGTCGACGAGGAGCGGGGACCACTCATGGAGTGGGCGTTCGAGGTCTACGCCACCGGCGAGTGGAGCCTCAGCTCGCTCACCGAGGTTCTGCAAGAGAAGGGACTGACGACTGTGCCCGGGCCGACGGTGACCGCCAAGCCCATCCCACGCTCGGTGTTGGCTCGGTTGCTGCGAAACCCCTACTACACCGGCGTGCTGCGATGGAAGGGCGCTATCTACCCCGGGAACCACGAGCCGCTCGTCACTCAGCAGATATTCGAGGCTGTCCAGAACGTTCTTGACAGTCACAACGTTGGCGGCGAGAAGCAGCGGGTCCACAAGCATTACCTGAAAGGCAGCGTCCGCTGTGCCAGCTGCGGAGCCAGCTTGTGCATTACCAAGACGGTCAATCGCCACGGCAGCGAGTACCTCTACTTCTTCTGCCTCGGCAACTACCGCAGGTACACCGATTGCACGGCTAGAGCGATTCCGGTCGAACTGGTCGAGAGCCACATCGAGGACAAGTGGCGCACGGTGCGACTCAGCCATGCCTACGCCGACACCATCGAGCAGATGATCAGAGAAGAGCTGACGACGCACCGGGCCAGACAGGAGCGGGACAAGGCCCGGGCACTGAAGCGACGCATTCAGCTCAACGAACAGCGCCGCAAACTGCTCAACGCTCACTACCTGGATGCCATACCGCTTGAGCTGCTCAAGGAAGAGCAGGACCGCATCACGAAGGAGATCTCCGAGACCGAGCGGGCACTCGTAGCGGCCGAGATCGGAATTGACCGAGTGGAGAGCGTGCTCAGGCGGTCGATGGAGTTTCTGACCAACTGCTACCAGACGTACATCCTGGCTGCGCCCTCCGTGAGGCGACAGCTCAACCAGGCGGTGTTCGAGGCCTTCTTCGTCGGTCGAGACGGATCACTCACAGCCAAGCCCACTGAGGCGTTCCGGACGCTGCTGCGAACCGATGCTCTGAAGCCTCGTGGACCTGTCGCTCAGTCACCTGCACCCACTGGGCTGCATGACAGCAATGAATGGAAAGACGGCGTTCCGCGATGGTTGGCGGAGTTGGACATGAATCAGGGGCAGAACGACGAGAGCCGATCTACCCCTGTTTTTGGTGACATGGGTTTGAATGAGGACTACTTGGCGGAGGGAGTGGGATTCGAACCCACGGGGCTCATCACCCGACGGTTTTCAAGACCGTTGCATTCGTCCGCTCTGCCATCCCTCCCGGGCCGCTTCGCTCCCCTTGACACTATGCCGCTGAAGGCTGAGGGCCGCACCCGTGCTCAGCGGTTCGAATCTTCCTCCGAGGTTGATTCGACGAGCGTGCGGATGTCCCCGAGCCACTCACTGGCGAGGCGGCGACCCTCGGAGATCTTCTCCCGAAGCGCAGGACCGTGTTCACCCGCAGCCGGGTACGACCCGAGGAACTTGCACCCGGCCAAGGCAAGATGAAGCTCACGCAGGCAATCGCCGACGACCTCGTCGCTGACGTGGCCTTCGAGGTCGATGGTGAAGCAGTAGTCTCCGAGCCCCTGCTTTGTCGGACGGGACTCGATCTTCGTCAGGTTGAGACTCCGGGCTGCGAACTGGCCAAGGATCTCGTGCAGGCTGCCGGGGTGGTCAGCGGTCTGAAAACAGACGATGCTCGTCTTGTCATGCCCGGTCGGAGCGGGCACGCGCGCCGGAGCCACTCCCAAGAAGCGTGTCTGATTCTCGCCGTAGTCCTCGATCCCCTCGGCGAGCACTTCGAGTCCGTACAGGCGGGCGGCAAGCTTGGGAGCAATCGCCGCGGTGCCGACCGGATGTTGCTCGCTTATCAGGCGAGCGGCATCGGCGGTCGAGTTCGCAGCCAGGACCTCCGCGTTGCCGAGTCGCTCCCGGATGAAGCGGCGGCACTGAGCGCTCGCATGCGGGAAGGAAACGACAGAGCGGACGTCTTCTAGCCGGGTCCCTGGAGCGGCCAGCAGATGAAGGTGGACGTCGAGCACGACTTCGAGCTGGATCAAGAGCTCCGAGTCGAACACGAGGTGGTCGAGCGTCGTCGAGACGGTGCCCTCGATGGAGTTCTCGATCGGGACCAGGCCGAGATCGACTTCTCCCGAGTCGGTGGCGCGGAGTACCTCGGGGATCGTCGGGAACGGCACATGCTCGGCTTGTACCAGCTCCGGCACCGATGTGAGGGCTTCTTCGGTGAAAGTGCCGTGCGGCCCGAAGAAACCAACCCGTCTCACCAAGTGACCCTCGCGCCCGGTGCTAGTGCCGTTGCGATCGACCTCGTCTCGCTCCACGCCCGTCATAGGGGCAGGATAGTGAGCACACATGGACGAGCTCGAACTGCGACGCTTGATAGACGACGTGAGAACCGGCGCGATCGGCCCTGACGACGCGGTCAAGAGGCTCCACCGGCTCCCGTTCGCCGAGCTCGGCTACGCGAAGGTCGACCATCACCGTGTGCTCCGCCAAGGTCGACCCGAAGCCGTGTACGCCCCTGGCAAGACGCCCGACCAGTGTGCTGGCATCGTGGCTGAGCTGCTGGCCGGGTCGTCTGGCCCGGTCCTTGTGACCCGCGCCGACGAACCGCAGGCCGTTGCTTGTGCCGCTCAGTGTCCCGGGGGCGACCAATCGCCGGCGACCTTCAGGGACCGCAAGCTCGCGACGCTGACGTGGCGACCAGCCGAGACCAGGCCCGGCCAGATCCTCGTTTGCACGGCTGGAACCTCGGACCTTCCGGTCGCGGACGAGTGCGTCGCCACGTTGCGCGCCTACGGTTATCGGCCGACTCTGCTGGCGGACTGCGGCGTGGCAGGAGTGCACCGGATTCTCGCTTCAATCGACGACCTTTACGAAGCGGACGCCGTAGTGGTCATCGCGGGGATGGAGGGTGCCCTCGCGAGTGTGGTCGGCGGACTCACGCCTGCTCCCGTCGTGGCGGTACCCACCAGCGTCGGATACGGTGCCGCCCTCGAGGGCGTGACCGCGCTTCTGGCCATGCTCTCGTCCTGTGCCGCCGGCGTGAGCGTCGTCGGCATCGACAACGGCTACGGCGCCGCGTGCGCTGTGGCGCGCCAGCTCAGATGAGCAAGCCGACGATGGGCGGCCGGATCGCTTGGTTCAACTGTTTCGCTGGGATCGCAGGCGATATGGCGCTCGGGAGCCTCGTGGACGCTGGGGCCGACCCTGCCCAGCTCCTCCGGCTGATCGAACAGCTCCCCATCGGGGGCTGGTCGCTTGACTTCGAGCCGACGATGCGCAACGGGCTTGCCTGTACCCGCGCCGTCGTGGGCGTGAGGGGTGACAGCGTCGTCCGCACCTGGATGCACATCCTCGGCGTGCTCGAGGAGGCCCGCCTTCCCGACCGTGTGCGAGAGCGAGCGATCAGCGCCTTCTCCGCGCTGGCCGAGGCCGAGGGCCGCATCCATCGCCGATCGCCGGCGCAGGTCCATTTCCACGAAGTCGGAGGTCACGACACGATCGTCGACATCGTGGGGTCGGCGGCGGCGCTCGAGCTCTTGGACATCGACCTGGTTGGGTCGAGCGCCGTCGCCACGGGTACGGGCCTCATCAAGTCCTCCCACGGCGTCCTCCCCAACCCAGCCCCTGCGGTAGTCGCTCTCCTGACCGGCATCCCCACCTCCGGCCGCGATCTGAACGTGGAGCTGACGACGCCGACCGGGGCCGCGATGTTGAAGGCGTGGGGCTCTCGCCACGGGGCTATGCCTTCAATGACAATCGAGTCGACCGGGTACGGCGCAGGCACAAGGGAGATCGAGGGGTTGCCGAACTGCACGCAGGTGATAATCGGCACAACGAGCGACCGCGACGGCAGCGAGCTTCTTCCTGACGTGAGCCGACCCCTCGTGGTGCTCGAGGCGAACGTGGACGACGCGACCGGCGAGACGCTCGCCCATGCCCTCGAGGTGCTCATGGACGACGGAGCGCTCGACGCCTGGATCGTGCCGATCGTCATGAAGAAGGGGCGGCCTGCTCATCTAGTGAGCGTGCTGACGGACCCGGCGCTCGCCACAGGGCTCGCCTCTCGGTTGCGCGCTGAGACGGGAAGCCTCGGAGTCCGCAGCCACGAGGTAGGCCGGTGGGGAGCGCCTCGCATGCGCAGCGAGGTCGAAGTGGAAGGCATACCGATCCGCGTGAAGGTGAGCCCGGGGCGCGTCAAAGCTGAGCATGATGACGTCGTCAGGGCTTCACGGCGACTAGGGCGACCACTTATCGAGATCGCCGCCCGCGCTGAAGCAGCCTGGCGAGCCGAGAGTGAAGAGGGGCTCGAGGGTGAGGACTCAGACGAGCCGGATCCGGGTCAGACACCAACCTGAAGTCCCTCAGCTAGTGATGTCGATCCGGATCGTCTTGGAATCGTTCAATCCTGAAGCATCGCCCGGGGCGTCGATCGTCACCGTCAGGAGGTAGAGCGTCCCCGGCCGGACAGTGAAGCTCGGCATGTCGAATTCGAGTGACGCGCCGGCCGCGAGCGTCCCGATCGGATAGCGAACCGTCTCTGGCTTGAGCGGCGCTGCTGGCTTGGTCGTAGTGGTGGTAGTGCTTGAGTGGACGGAGCTGCCACTGCCGCTTGGCACTGTCACGGACGTCAAAGTCGCTCGGACCGTTACTTGACGCTCCGTGACGTTGCCTCCGTTCGCTACGACGACGATTGCGGTGAGGCTCCGGGTCGGGGCAAGCCACGATGTCGAGTTCGAGGGCGGGATCTGGAGCGTTGTGGTGGTGGTGCTCGTGGAGGTCGATGTTGTCGTCGGCTGAGCCGGAAGCGTCGTGGTGGTGGGTGAGCCAGCGACAGTGGTGGTCGTCGTAGTAGTGGTGGTCGTTGTCGTTGTCGTTGTCGTCGTGGTGGTCGTCGTCGTGGTAGTCGTCGTCGTGGTCGGCGTGATCCGCAGCGCCGGCGGCTGCACGGCGACGGCGAGGATCGTCAGATCGTGGCTGAGCCGGAGCGCGCTGTCGGTCCCGAGTGTGGTGACATAAGCCTGCAGCGCCGCCGTCGTCCAATTGACCGACGACGCCCACGAGCTCGGCGGCAAGTCGACCGTGTGCTCTTTCGCCTTGCGCGGAATCGAGGCAATGAAGGCCGAGTAGTAGCCGTCGGACCGTTGCACGTCGCTGGCCGCCTCCTGCATGCGGCTGAGAGCACCTGAACCGGCCCCAGACGAGAGCGCGAGGGTGACAGCACTGGTCAGCGTCCTCGCCGCGAGAACTCGCTGTCCGAACACGTCAGCGAGGAGCCGCGCTGAGCGGGCACTCGGTGCCGGGATGCCGACAGAGGAGAGCTGCTGCTTGACGTCGGCAGATCCGCTCACCAGCCGCGAGAGAGCTACGAAGAGGCCGTTCCGCCCGAGCGCCGGAGCGCGGTCCCGCACGTCGGTCAACCAGGGCACGAGGGCGGTTGACTCGTCGATCACCGGAACGACCGCCGCAACATAGCTCCGCTGCTGGATGAGCGTTGCGGGACCAGCCGAGTTGACGACATCGGCTGCCACCTCCCCGACGGCGACAGCGAGGATCAACCCCACGACTGCGAGGACGATCTTTCCGCGCGGCGACCGTCTGTTGGCGGGCAAGCCGGGACGTCGACGGAAGCGGGTGATCATGAGCGCCCGAAAGCTACCCGGCCGGAGAGCGCCTGGCACAGCTTCCCGGACCGGAGAGTCGCCTAGACTTATATCTCCGTCTAAACTTACGGCTTCATCTCGGCACCAAGGAGCAACCAGCAATGCGTGTACTGGTCCTCGGCGGCGATGGCTTCTGCGGATGGCCAACCTCGCTCCATCTGTCTGACGAAGGGCACGAAGTTGTCATCGTCGACAATCTGTCTCGACGCAACATCGACAACGAGCTCGAGGTCAACTCGCTAACACCTATCTCGTCGATGGGCACGCGGATTGCTGCCTGGAAAGAGGTCAGCGGCACGCAGCTCGTCTTCAATCGCTTCGACGTCGCCGAGCACTACCACAGGCTCCTCTCGCTACTTGAGGAGTGGCGCCCGGACGTGGTAGTCCATTTCGCCGAGCAGCGGGCTGCTCCGTATTCGATGAAGAGTTCCTGGCACAAGCGTTACACCGTGTCCAACAACCTCAACGCGACGAACAACCTCCTTGCCGCGATCGTGGAGTCCGGTCTGGACGTCCACGTCGTTCACCTCGGCACGATGGGGGTCTACGGCTACGGCACAGCCGGGATGAAGATTCCCGAGGGTTACCTGAGGGTCAAGCTGGAGACCGACGAGGGCGAGACCATCGAGCAGGAGATCCTCTACCCGCCGAACCCGGGGAGCATCTACCACCTCACGAAGACTCAGGATCAGCTGCTGTTCGCCTTCTACGCGAAGAACGACAAGCTTCGGATCACCGACCTTCACCAGGGCATCGTCTGGGGCACTCAGACCGAGCAGACGAGTCGGGACGAGCGGTTGATCAACCGGTTCGACTACGACGGTGACTACGGGACCGTATTGAACCGCTTCCTGATGCAAGCGGCGGTCAACTACCCGTTGACGGTGCACGGGACCGGCGGCCAGACGCGGGCGTTCATCCACATCCAGGACACCGTGCGATGCATCGAGCTTGCGATCTCCGACCCGCCGGCCCGAGGCGAGCGGGTTCGGATCTTGAACCAGATGACCGAGACACACCGGGTGAGAGATCTCGCGAAGCTCGTGTCGAATTTGACCGGTGCGGAAATCAACTACGTCGACAACCCTCGCAACGAGGACGCCGAAAACGATCTCTTCGTCGAGAACCGGCAACTGCTGAAGCTGGGACTCGAGCCGATAACCCTCGCAAACGGTCTCCTGCGAGAGGTCACCGAGATCGCTCAGAAGTACTCGCACCGCTGCGACCTGGACAAGATCCCGTGCAGATCGCTGTGGCGCACACCCGCCACAAGCTGACAAGCTCGTTGCGCGAGGCGTCAGCGGCGACCTGAGCTTCTCGCCGGTGTGGCGCAGCTGGCAGCGCAGGCGATTTGTAATCGTCAGGTCGTGGGTTCGAGTCCCACCACCGGCTCGTTAAATTCTTCAAACCGGCTTTTCAAAACCCCAGGTCAAGTGTTCATGACCGTCGTTGACACCCCCCCGGTAGGCCGTCGGTGAACCCGGAAGCGGAGACCAGGACAATGTGGGCGTCTTCAGCGGAGCATCGTCGTTATGCGCTCTAGCCGGCTCAGGTCACCAGCATCGAGCTCACGGAGCTTCGCCTTACCCGCCTCGACGACCCGGTACTGTGCCCGGGACGAGCGCCACGACGTCGAGCTCATGAGAGGCGCGGTCGTCCTTGTCGTTGATGACCGTCGTGCCGACCGTGACGATCGGTGTTGGAGTTCTCCTTACTTGTCTCGGGAATCGACGCTTTCCTCCGGTGCCGAGCCGGATCTTCTTCTGTATCGACGGAGTCACCCCGCCTGGTACGAGCGGCTCAGAGGTACTGGCGAGCGTGTGCCGGCGTGAGCTGCCCGAGCGAGGTGATCGAGCAGCGGGAAGCGTGAGGCAGAAGACCCTTACAGGCCATGCACGAAGGCATCGTGAGAGTCGAAGGAGACTGACGCGATGGCCACCGGCCTGTACTTTCCCTCACTGGGGGAGAACGCGATCCACCATCCTTGGGCGTTCCGAACGAGAGACTCCTCGCCCGGGTTGCGCCCGAGTGGATTTGAACTGAGCCACGGATGTATCGAGACGCTGGCACAGGGCCCCGCTGGCGAGGCACACCGTGCGAGCCCGATCGAATAGTTCGGTCCGTTGAACCAGTTCCCGGAGAAGAACAGCCAATAGGTGTGTGAGGCGTAAACCATGTCAGGAGCCTCGACGAGACCTCCGCTCCAAGTCCCTCTCTTCCCGGCGAAGATCACGTAACGCTCGCCGACGAGGCTCAAGCCATTAGAGGAAAGATGTTGTGACCAGAGGTAGGTGGGTCGAGCGGGTTCGAAGGCGTTGTCGTCTGACTTCCAGATGAGCCACAGCTGAGTTGATGGAGAGACGAACGTCCTCGGGTCGATGTCACCGTGGTGGTTGAACTGGCAGAGCAAGGGCCTGTGCTGCGGACTGAACGGCCCTGCCGGGGATTCCGAGGTAGCGGTCCACAGACACTGACCGCGCTGCTTGAAGCCGCTCTCGCTTGGGGCGAAGTACATGCTCTTTCTCGACCAAGCGTCGAAGTACAGGACGTAGAGGCCATCGATGCGGCGAACGTCAGGTGCCCAGGAGAACCCGTTCTCCGCCAGAGACGAGACACTGTCGAGCGCGGCCCTGGTCTTACCCCACGAAAAGAGGCTGTCGCCTTTGCTCATCGTGAGAGAGACGGTCGGCGTGTAGATGCTCGTCTGGCTCGAGTACATGTAGTACTCGCTGCCGACGTGCAAGATGAACGGGTCCGGAAGATTCCGGCCAGGGGTGACGATCCGTGCGGCCGTTGCGGTCATGACGGTCTCACCGCTGGCTGCCGTTGCGGTGCCGAGAAGAGAGAAGACGACCGTGGCCGTCAGGACTACGAGGCCCGACCTTCTACGAAGGCTACTCCGCTGCGACAACCTACGAAACACCACACCCCGCGCTTTCCCCAACTCCACCATCATGCCCCACTCGGCCTCAGGTCGCCATGCAAGATCGACATGATCACTTCATCGTGCCACTGCCCATCCCAGAGAAGCGACCCGCGAAGCCGACCCTCCCCGACGAGCCCCGGTTTGTGCCTGTTGGCCGGGTCCGCCTCTTTCTCCTCTGTCTCCCTTCTCTAAAATCCGAGGTCAGGGGCACGACGACCACGGATCTGCGGCTGGCCGTGCGACGAGGAGGCTACCGTTCCTCCTGCACGACGCTCCATGGTCCGGCCGGTGTCGGCGACTGCTCGATGAGCGTGCGGTTGTTCTCGGTTCCTACGACGACGCAGAGATTCGGGGTCGGGCACGCAACGGCGTTCAACACACTTTGGTCGCCGCTCGGGATCACGATGTGCTCGTGAACGAAGCTGTGGCCGTTCCACCACTCTGCGAAGGCGCTCTGTCCCGTGCCTTTCGGGCCGGAGTTCTGATCGGTCGAACCGACGGCCAAGCAGTGGGCAGCGGCGAGGCACCGTATGGCTGACAGTTCGCTCGGGCCGTCGCCTAGCTCCACTGGGATCGGCTTCCAGCGCACCCCGTCCTGGATCCTTGCGATCGGCACAGTGTTCACGGATCCCACGCTGACGCACGCAGGCGTGCCGTGGCATGTGAGAGCGAGGAAAGGCCATCCGCCGGAAGAAGTCGGCGTTTGCCACCACTGCGTGCCGGTGAACTTCATAACCTTCACGCCTTGGTCGTACTCGCCCCCTGTCCAGTCGTCCAGACCGAGGCAGTAGGTGGTGGTCCTGCAGCTGAAACTGGTCCACTGGTTGTAGCCAGAAGTCACCTGAGCTGGCACCAAGTGCCACTTTCCGTTGCTGTAGCCCTCCACGAGACCGGAGAGCGAGAAGCTGCCGGCCGCCATGCACCAGCCGGCGACAGGGCACGACACGGTGTCGAGACCCGCCTGGATGTCGTACCGGCCGATACTCGGCGAGATGACAGCAGTCCTGCGCCACGCTCCGCCGGTCCAGATTGCTCCGAGCGCTCCAGAGTGCTGTTCAAATCCTTCCCCCGTATTTCCGACAGCGACGCAGAACTTCGGCCCGGCGCAAGATATGGCGTAGAGACCGTTTTCGGCGTACTGGTTCGGGCTCCAGACCTTCGACCACGAGTGGCCGTCCCACCGTTCGATCAAGGTCAGCGAGTCATGGTTGGGAGTGTTCTGCACTCCGACGGCAAAACACAGCGACACCGATGGGCACGCCACGCCGTCCAGAAAGGCGCTCGGCTTCGCAAGCCACCGCGGGGCCGCCGATGACGCCGCCGCCGGCACCGTGGTCAGTCCCACAAGAGCGAGAACGATTAGTACGGGACCAAATACCCTCATTCGCAAGCGCACCTGGATCCAGCCTCCTGCTCGAGCGGACCCAAATCTACGTCTTCTGGCTGAGGATGACCGGCCTCGCCTTGACTGCCACCGTCGCCGGCTGTACCTCCTCGAGCCAAGCCGCGGGCGATCCACAACGAGTGGCGTCTGTACCACTGTCGCCGAAACGAGCGTGCAGCAGCTCGCTCTCTTGCCAGGCGACCTCGGCTTCGCCTCGGCGACTCCTAGCACCGCGTCTATTTGTAAGGTAACTTGCCAGTATGTCTCGTCGCTCACTCGCGGCCGTCAGTGCTTCGACCGTCATAGTCGCGATATGCCTGCCAGCGACCCTTGGGCTTTCCACCGAGCACCCAGCGGACCCGTCGCCGCCTGCAGCGGTACTCCGGGTCGACCAGATCGGGTACCCGACGAACTCGCCGAAGGTCGCCGATCTAATGACGACTCACGCGATGACCGGCGACGCCTACCGTGTCGAGACCACAGCGGGTCACAGCGTGCTCACCGGAACCGTCGGCGCTAGCGCCGGGGCCTGGTCGAGCACATACCCGTACGTCTACCGGCTCAGATTCACGGCTGTCACCGCCACCGGAACGTACCGGATCGATCTCACACGGCCCTCGAGCTCGGTCCGCTCGCCCACCTTCCAAGTCGCACCCGCCGGGGAGTTGTACGGGGAGGCGTTGAGGAATGCGCTGAGTCTCTATGAGAACGAGCGCGACGGACCCGATTACATTCCCTCCGCCCTGCGGACCGCCCCGGGAGACCTGAGCGACGAACACGCGATGACATATTCCACGCCGAAGATGAACGGCAACAGCAACTTCAAGGGCTCGCTCGCCCGATTGGCGCTCGGCACCGAGATCAACGCTTCCGGTGGATGGTTCGACGCGGGCGACTACCTGAAGTTCGTCGAGACGACGAGCTACGTGGTCGACATGATGCTGCAAGGCGTCGAGTCCTTCGGCGACGCGATGGGAGCGGGCAAGGGCGCAGCGGTGAATTTCACAGCCGAGGCCCGTCACGGGCTCTTGTTCCTCTCGCAGATGTGGAACGAGAAAACGCGCACGCTCTACTACCAGGTCGGCGTTGGTGAAGCCAACAACTATTACTACGGCGACCACGACATCTGGCGCCTGCCGCAGGCCGACGACACCTATATGGGCACGAACCCACGCTATGTGTACATCCGCCACCCTCCGGTCTTGCGAGCGGGCCCGCCGGGCTCGGCCATCTCCCCGAACCTGGCAGGTCGTCTCGCGGCGGCGTTCGCGCTCGGGTACCGCGTGTATCGCACCTCGAACCCGGCGGAGGCAAAGAGCTGGCTACACGATGCCGAGACGATCTACGCGCTCGCCGGGACGCACTGGCACGGGAACGACCTCTTGACGGCGGCTCCTTACGACTTCTATCCCGAGACGAGTTGGCAGGACGATATGGAGCTCGGGGCGACCGAGCTCTCGCTCGCCACCAACGACGCCTCGCGCCACGGCGGCGGCGCTCCGAGCGCCGAGCAGGCGGCTCGCTACCTGATCCTCGGTAGCTACTGGGCCAGGCGATACGCGACCGGACCAGAGGCCGGCTCTGACACCCTCAACCTCTACGACGTGAGCTCGCTCGCCGACTACGAGCTGGCAAGAGCGATGCGGCTCGAGCCGGCCACGCCGGGCGTGCAGGTGACACGCTCGCAGCTCGTGGACTCGCTCGCTGAGGAGATCGGTCTCGGGCTGTCGGTCGCCAAGACCGATCCGTTCGGTTTCGGGTTCGCTTGGGACCAGTGGGACACGACCACCCACGGTCTCGGGCTGTCGATCATGGCGAACGAGTACGACTCGCTGACAGGCACGTCAACCTACGCGGCCCAAGCACAGGGCTGGCTCGACAACGTGCTCGGTAACAACGCCTGGGGAGTGTCTCTCATCGTCGGTGACGGCACGACCTTCCCCGATTGCATGCAACACCAGATCGCGAACATCGTAGGGTCGCTCGACGGAAAGCCACCGATCCTCGCCGGAGCCGTGGTGGAAGGCCCCAACTCGTTTGCCGCTCGCGGGACCGTGCCGAACATGAAACCCTGCCCGCCAGGCGGGGGCAACGCCTATGCCGCATTCGGCGGGCACAACGCCGTCTTCGCCGACAACGTGCAGTCGTACTCGACCGTTGAGCCTGCGATCGACCTGACCTCGCTCAGCCCGCTCGCTTTCGCGTGGCAGGAATCGGCGGCCGATCGGTCGACGCCCGCCGCGTGAGGCGCTAGAGGCTCAGCGGTAGCTCCGTGGGATACGGAAGATCCCGCGCTTGGTGTCCGAGCCGTTGGACGCAGCGCCGTCGGCACCGTTGGTACCGTCGCCGGCCCCGTCCCCCACGATGATCAGGTTGTCGAGGGGCAGCGGTGGGAAGCTCGGCAGGGCGTCTCCTGGGCGGGCCGCGGACTCGACCGTCGAGTAGCCGCCGTCGGCGGAGCGGAGGACGATGTTGTGGCGTTTCGTCTTCGATGCCCGAGGCTGGTGTTGGAGCTCCAGGCAGATCTTGTACGTGACGGGATAGACAATGACCGGGACCAGGACTACCAGATACCGGAAGGCGACAAGCACGGTGTTGAGCGAGACCGACAGGTAGTTGGCGAGCACGTCGTCCGCGCTCGCGCCGAACAGCACGAAGTAGAAGGCCAGCACCGAAGCGCCGAGCGCGGTCCGCCACGGATTGTTGCGAGGCTCCTCGAGGATGTGGTGCTCGAGGGTGTCGTGCCGGAAGCGCGCCTCGATGATCGGCCAGAACATGAGGACCGTGAAAGTGATGCCGGGCAGGAGGATGCCGGGAAAGAACACGTTCGGGATCATGTGGCCCGGGAGCACGATCTCCCAGCTCGGCATGATGCGCAACGCCCCGTCGAGCCACCCCATGTACCAGTCGGGCTGGACGGCGTAGCTGACCTTGTAGGGGACATAGGGCCCGTACTGCCAGATCGGGTTGATCTGCACCGTCGCCGCGAGGAGCGCGGTCACGCCCGCCACGAGGAAGAGGAACCCGTTCGTCTTGGCGAGGAAGGTCGGCCACATCGGGGCGCCGACGACATTCTTCTCCGTCGCGCCGTTGCCTGCGAACGCCGTGTGCTTCTGCTTCACGAGCAGCCCGAGGTGCGCGGCAAGGAGTCCCGCGATGGCCGCTGGCAAGATCAGGACATGAATTATGAAGAAACGATCGATCAGCAACGTCCCAGGGAACTGCCCCCCGAACAACCAGGTGGCGATGTAGCTGCCGCCTGGGAGCGACTCGAGGATCGAGAACGAGATGCGGATCCCAGTCCCCGAGACGAGGTCGTCAGGGAGTGAGTAACCGAGGAAGCCGTTGAAGATCGCGAAGATCATGAGGTTGACGCCGATGATCCAGTTGAGCTCGCGAGGCCGGCGGAACCCGCCGGTGAAGAAGACCCGGCACATGTGGACGACGATCGACCCGACGAAGATGTTTGCGGCCCAGTGATGCATCTGGCGCATCAACAGACCGCACCGGACAGCGAAGCTCAGGTTGATCGTCGACTGGAATGCCTCGGACATCTTCTGGCCGACGAGGGGCAGATACGAGCCGTGGTAGACGACCTGCTGCTGGGAAGGCTCAAAATACAGCGTCAGGAACACGCCTGTGGCGAGCAGGATCACAAAGGAGTACAGGGCAATCTCGCCCAGCATGAACGACCAGTGGTCCGGGAAGATCTTGTTGACGAGCTTCCGGGTCCCGCCCGAGATGTTGAGGCGGTTGTCAATCCACTTGTAGAGGCCGTCGATCACAGGTTGCCCCGCTCCCAGAATCCGGGACCGACTGGCTCGTCGTAGCGGTTCTGTGCCCGCAAGTAGCCCTTCGAGTCGACATAGAGGGGCAACTGGGGAAGCGGGCGAGGCGCCGGGCCGAACACAGGTGTGGCCGGCCGACCCGGTCCGACTTCGAAGATCGACTGATGGCAGGGGCAGAGCAGCTCGTCGAGCGCCTTCTGGTAGAGAGCCACCGGGCAACCGGCATGAGTGCAGACCTTCGAGAACGCCAGGTAGCCCTCGGGTCCCCAGGTCTCACGTCCCGGCGCCGTCACGACATAGCCGGAGGTCTCGGGACGGATCAGGATCGTTTGGCTGAGGGGGCCGCCGACGTCGTTCTCGGGGAAGACCGTCAGCACGCCGCCCTTGTCGAGATCGTCGATGTGGACATACCGGCCCTCGGGCGACACGAGGTAGGAGCCCTTCTTCCAAGACGTGTTGTAGAACAGGCTGCCCGGGAGCGGGCCGAGTGAGCGCAGGAGCGGGAAGATGGCGACTATCCCGAAGATCCCGCCCGCCACGCTGAGGATCTTCAAGAGGTACGAGCGCCGCCCGAGTGCGATCTTGCCCCGTGACGAGAGATCCTGCAGGAACACTTCGCGCTCTTCGTCAGTGGGCTCGTTCGTGTGGCGGGACTCGGAGAACGGCCCGCGCGGCATGAGGTACTTGCCCCAGGCGACCATTCCGATGCCAAGCCCGAAGAAGCCGACAGCGAGCGTCACTCCGAGCCAGACGTTGCTCCAGTTCTGCCAGAAAGCAGCGCCGAAGCCGGCGAAGCCGACAACGCCGAGGACGAACATGACCGCTATGCCTCGCTCGACGCGCTCAGGATTGGCGGCTGCAACCTGGAACTGAGGCGAGTCGAGGCTCGCCTCCACCATCTTGGGAGGCTCGTGCGCGCCAGCTGCGCCGTGACCGCTGGGCTCTGCGTGTCCGTCGTGATCGGTCGAATCAGGCATTTGCTCCCTCAGGCGCCAGCGTCGGATCGTCTCCGGAGTGCTCGTGCTCTTCGTCGTCTTCCTCGTCCCGCTCGGTGCGATCGCCAACCCAGTACGCCGCGACCATGCAGGCGCCGACGCCGGCAAACAAACCTACGAAGCCTTCCGCGACCGGGCCGACGCCGCCGAGAGCGATCCCTCCCGGGTGCGACGGGTGCTCGATCACTTGGGTCACGTACTTGACGATGTCGTTGAGCTCCGAAGGCGTGATGTTCTTCGGTCCGAACTGAGGCATGTTCTGCGGGCCCGAGCGCACGGCCTCCCAGATCTGCTGACTAGTCACGCCGTGCAGGGGCGGAGCGTGGTACCCGTCAGCGAGTGCGTCTCCGGCGCCCGTGATCGTGTGGCATGGAGCGCATGTCTCGGTGAACAGGGAGAAACCGTTCGATAGCGAACCGGTCTTCAAGTCGAGCGACGGAGCGATCGGGACCCCTCCCGGGTGCAACGAAGCGACCCACTCGGCGACGTCCACGATCTGCTGAGGCGTAAAGATCGGGTACTTGGCCTCAGGCTGGGCGCTCGGGGTCTTGAGAGGCATCCAACCAGCCGACAGCCACAGCTGGACCGTTCCGGGACCGAGACCCTGCAGGTTCGGTGCGAGACCGGTGCTGCCGTTCGCCTGCGCCCCGTGGCAGAACGAGCAGTGCTGCTGGAACAGCTGGTAGCCGGCGGCGGCCTCCGCTTTCTGGGTGAGCGCCGACTGAGCGGTCAGCGACATTGCAGACGAGCTCCCGGTCGCGGCCGCGTGGGTCCGCCCGATCACAAGTGTCCCTACGCTCGCGGCGATAACGAGAGCGGCGAAGGGGATGAGGATTTTTCGGAGGAGGCGGAGTCCCATAGGCCTTAGGAGAGCAAGAAGAGGGCGCTGAACAGCCCGATCCACACGATATCGACGAAGTGCCAGTAATAGCTGACTGCTTGGAAGACTGCGGTCTCGCCCGGGTCGCCCCTGCTACCGGCGAGCCGCCCCATCAACGCGATCATGGCGACAAGACCGAGCAACACGTGCAGACCGTGAAGACCGCTCATTACGTAGAAGAGAGAGCCATAGGCGTTGGTACTCGGCCGGAACGGAAGAGTCTTCCATTCGTAGGCCTGGTTGGCGAGGAACCCAGCCCCGAGCAGGAAGCTGATGACGATCCACGTCTTCGCCTTCTTGAAATTGCCCTTTTCCTGCGCCCAGACCGCAATCTGGAAGGTCGGGCTCGAGGCGAGCAGCACGAACGTGAACACGAGCGCCTGGTAGGTGTCGAGGTGCGTGCCGGGCGGCGGCCAGACCTTGGCGTTCGCACGGATCGTGAAGAACGCCGCGAACAGGCCGCTGAAGAACATGAACTCCGAGCCGAGCCAGATCATGACTCCGACCGCGAGCATCTGTGGGCGCTCGGCAATTGGATGACCGCTGAGGCGCGGCTGGCCGATGGCGGCGGCGGCGTCGGCCATGGCCCATGTTCTTACCCCAACATTGGCCTCCGAGGCCAAACGGGGGCGCTCTTTTCCTCTGCCGTCCGCAGCGCCCCCGGGTGCACTGCGAAAAGGAGCGGGTCGGGGTGGGAAGTAGCGTCGGGTGGCGTGACGTTTCTCCAGGCCTGCCGATGCGAGCCCGTGGCGCGGACGCCCGTCTGGTTCATGCGCCAGGCAGGACGATCGCTACCGGAATACCGGGCAATTCGGGCTGAAGGCAGCATCCTCGACGCGATCGCCCAGCCCGAGCTCGCGACCGAGATCACGTTGCAACCTGTCCGCCGCTACGGCGTCGATGCCGCGATCCTCTTCTCCGACATCGTCGTGCCGCTCACCGCTATTGGGGTGGAAATCGAGATCGAGCCTGGTCGAGGACCTGTACTCGACCAGCCGTTCCGGAGCAAGGACGACCTCCGGCGCCTCCGGCGCCTCGAAGCCGGCAGCGACCTCGCCCCCGTGCTCGAGACGATCCGGCTCGTCGTGGCCGAGCTCGAGGTGCCACTGATCGGCTTTGCCGGTGCGCCCTTCACGCTTGCGAGCTACCTAGTTGAGGGCGGTCCGTCGAGGACCTTCGGGCGCACAAAAGCCCTCATGCACAGCGAACCGGCTACCTGGCACCTCCTCGTCGACGCGCTCGCCGAGATCTGCCTCGCGTCGCTGCGCGCCCAGGTGGAAGCAGGTGCGACGGCCGTCCAACTCTTCGACAGCTGGGCCGGTTCGCTCTCCCGCCGGGAGTACCGAGAGTTCGTGATGCCGGCGTCGCGACGGATCCTCGAGGGGATGGCTGACCTCGGGGTGCCGCGGATCCATTTCGGCGTCGGTACCGGTGAGCTGCTCGATCTCATGACCGAGGCCGGCGCAGACGTCGTCGGGGTCGACTGGCGGGTCTCGCTGGCAGACGCCGCCCAGCGCACGGGCGGCGAGGTCGCGCTTCAGGGCAACCTCGACCCGGCCGTCTGCCTCGCACCAGTCGAGATCGTCCAGTCGGCGACCCGCCAGGTGCTGGCGGAGGCTTCCGGACTGCCCGGACATATCTTCAATCTGGGCCACGGTGTTCTCCCCGAGACCGACCCGGGCGTGCTTCGTGCGGTCGTCGACCTGGTCCATGAGGAGACGGCCCGATGAGCCGGGCCGATGATGGGGCTACCGGAGTGCTCGTCATGGCGTACGGAACGCCGGAGACCTACGACGACGTGGAGGCCTTCTATACCGACGTGAGGCGGGGGCGGCCTCCGACCGACGAGCAGCTCGCCGATCTCCGCAGGCGTTACGCGGCTGTCGGCGGAACCTCACAGCTCACGGAGCGCACTCGCGAACAGGTCGCGGGTATTCAAAGCGCTCTCGAGGAGCTCTCGCCAGGCGAGTTCGAATGCCGGTACGGCTCCAAACATGCCGCTCCGAAGATCGAGCAGGCAGTCGACCAGCTCGCGTCGCTCGGTGCCCGTGGCATCGTCGGCCTCGTGCTCGCACCGCATTACTCGTCCGCCAGCGTCGGCGAATACGTGGGGCGGGCGCGCGAGAGGGCCAGGGTGATCGGCCTGCCCGCCGTCTTCGTCGAGGACTGGCACGACAACCCGACACTCATAGAGTTGCTGAGCGAACGCGTCCTGCAGGCCTTCTCTTCAGTTGGCGCCAGCGTGGCGGACGCCGACACCGAGCTCCTCGTCACCGCCCACTCGCTCCCTCTGCGGGTCATCCAGTCAGGCGACGGTTACGACGAGCGGCTGCGGGAGACGGGCGAGCTCGTCGCAACAAAGGCTGGGGTCCCCCACTGGCGAGAGTGCTTCCAGAGCGCCGGACGGACCCCTGAGCCTTGGATCGGTCCTGACATCCTCGAGGTCATCGCCGCGCTCCCAGCTGAGGGGAAGCGGGCTGCTGTCGTGTGCCCGGCGGGCTTCACCTCGGATCACCTCGAGGTGAACTACGACGTCGACATCGAAGCTCAAGCTCTGGCGGTCTCCGTCGGTCTGCGCCTCGCACGCACCGCGTCGCTCAACGACGACCCTCGGCTCTGCCGGGCCCTGGCGGAGCTCGTGAGAAGGGCAGCGGAAGGACTCGCGTGACTGACCGGTCGACCGGCCACGACCGGGTAGTCGCCGTCATTGGTGGCGGCATCAGCGGGTTGGCTGCGGCGCGGGTACTCGCAGGGCTCGCCCCCGTCTCGGAACAGCTGAGCAACGGCGGTGACAACTCGGTCGCCCGCCGGACGCGAGTCGTGGTACTCGAGGCAGGGCACCGCCTTGGCGGCAAGGTGGCGAGCGGAGAGCTCGCCGGGCAACCCGTCGAGCTCGGCCCGGACCAGTTCCTCCGGCGGGACCCGAGCGCCGAGAGACTCTGCCGCCATCTCGGGTTGGGCGACGACCTCGTGGCTCCTGCTGCTAGCACCGCGGCGGTCTGGTCCCGCGGCAAGATGCGAGGCCTCCCGCGGGGGCTCGTGCTCGGCGTGCCTACCGACCTCGACGCCGTGGAACAAGGCGGGATCGTCTCAGCCGAGGGCGTGAACCGTGCCCGGCTCGACGGCGAGCTCGACGGGCCAGTCCTCGACGCTTTCGACGTGGGACTCGGCGAACCGCCAGCAGATGGGCCGGTGGAGGAGCGATCCGCAGGTGAGATCCTGCGAGCCCGCCTCGGCGACGAGACAGTCGATCGGCTCGTCGATCCACTGCTCGGTGGCATCAATGCTGGCGGCGTCGACACGATGTCTCTCGGCACCGCCGCACCGCAGATAGCGCAAGCTCTCATCGGCCACCGGGACGTCATCGCCCCCCTCGCTGCGACGCTGCCCGCGGCCAGTGGCTCTGCCGCGCCATCGTCTCCCTTCTACGGCTTGCGTGGTGGACTGAGCCGCCTCATCGATGCATGTTGTGAGGAGCTTGCAGGCGCCGGCGTCGAGATCCGGACCAGCTCGCCGGTGAACACAATCAGATCCTCTGGCACGGGATGGCTGCTGGAGACAGGCCAGGCGGCGCTTGCGGTCGACGGCATCGTGCTCGCCGTTCCGGGCTATGCCGGCAGCGAGCTCACCAAGGATTGCGTGCCAGACCTCGCCGGCACGCTGGGTGAGATCGCCTATGCCAGCGTCGCCGTCGTCACCCTCGCGTTCCGCACCGAGGCACTCTCGCTGCCGTCTCGGTGGACCGGGGTCCTCGTTCCCCGTATCGAAGGCCGATTGATGACGGCGGCCACCTGGCTGAGCGTGAAATGGCCGTGGATGTCGGGCGAAGAGACGAGCTACGTCCGTGTGTCTGCGGGTCGATTCGGGGATGCGCGCATCGACGATCTCGGCGACGAGGAGCTAGCCGCTCGGCTGACGAGCGAACTCAGCGAGATCGCCGGGATCGACGCCGGTCCCTTCGCCTGCAAGGTGACAAGGTACGAGCGCTCCTTTCCTCAGTACCAGCCGGGCCATCGCTCTCGCGTCGCCGCAATGGCCAAGGCTTTATACGCCAAGCCCGGGCTGGCGCTCGCCGGAGCCGTCCTCGGGGGGATCGGGATTCCCGCGTGCATCACGAGCGGCGAGGTGGCCGCCAACCGTCTCACCTGTGACCTCGGCCGTTGACGCTCGCCCGGCGCGTCGCACGAATCGGCCTGCCCGTTCTCGGCGGCGCTCTCGTCGGCCTCTCACTTCCCCCGCTCGCCCCGTGGCCGCTCGGTGTGATCGGCATGGCCATAGTGATCTGCTCGCTCTCGGGGCGCTCGTGGGCCGGCCGGCTCGGAGCCGGCTTGCTGGCCGGCCTCGGCCAGTTCGCCATAGGCCTCGCCTGGGCGATCCAGTTCAACGTCGCCGGCTACGTCGTGCTCGTGATCGCCGAATCGGCGATCATCGGGCTCGGCCTCTCGCTCACTCCTGGGCGAGGAGCCTTGCGCATCCCAGCCGCCGCTGCCACCCTCACACTCGCCGAGTGGGTTCGTGAGACGTGGCCATTCGGGGGCCTCCCGCTGGGGTCGGCCACGCTCGGCCAGATGGGAGGGCCGCTCCAGTTCAGCGCCCGCCTCGGGGGCCCGCTCCTCGTCCTCTTCACGCTGGCTCTGGCAGGAGGTGGGCTGGGCGAGCTAGTCGTCGCGGCGGCGACTCGGCCGCGAGAGGACCGACCGAGCTTGTTGTCCAGCCTGTCGTTCATGATGGCCGCCGCCGCGCTCGCGGGAGCCGGATCGGTCGCTTCACCGACCATCTCGGCCGCCGCGAGCGAGCGGCCGTTGCGTGTCGCGATAGTCCAAGGGGGTGGGAAGCGTGGTCTCAACCAGCTTCAGGTCCCTCCTTCAACTGTTTTCGACGCCGCCGTCAGCGAGACGAAGCAGATCCGAGGACATCCGGACCTGATCCTCTGGCCAGAGGACGTCGTCGCAATGGGATCCACGCCGTTCGAGGGCTCAGCGGTCGAGGCAGCTCTCGCCGGGATCGCTCGCGAGCATCACGCCACTCTGGTGGCGGGGGTGACGCAGGATGTCGGTCGCGCGAGTTTCTTGAACGAGGTCGTCGCGATAGGGCCGGACGGGAAGATCGTCGCGACGTTCGAGAAGGTCCACCGTGTGCCGTTCGGCGAGTACGTCCCGTACCGTGGGTTCTTCTCCCACCTCGCGAACCTGAACGACGTCTCGCGGGATGCGATGCCCGGCCGTGGGAGTGGGATGGTGGCGACACCCGCCGGGCGTTTTGCCGTGTTGGTCTCCTATGAGGTGTTCTTCGCCGATCGCGGACGCTCGGGAGTACGAGCAGGTGGACAAGTGATCCTCGTACCCACCAACACCTCGTCGTACTCGAACGGCCAGGCCCCCGCGCAGGAGATCGCAGCCTCCCGGCTTCAGGCACTCGAAGAGGGGCGCTACGTATTGCAGGCGGCTCCCACGGGATACAGCGCGGTGATCTCGCCCTCTGGCGTCGTTCTCGACCGCTCAGCGCTGTCGACGCCCGGTGTGATCGAGGCCACCGTGCCGGCGATCGGGTCGGAGACGCCGTACGAGACGCTCGGCGACTTGCCGGTGTTGATCGGAGCGCTCGCTCTGCTGGCGCTCGGATGGGCTGTAGCCGGGGTCAGCCTTCCGTCGAACCCGATACGCCGGCGTCGCCGAAGGTCGCCATCTCGCTGAGGATCCGGGCAGCGGCCCGAACAAGCGGGACCGCCAGGCAGCCGCCCGTGCCCTCGCCGAGGCGAAGTTTCAGGTCCAACAGGGGCTCCAGACCGAGATGCTCCATCGCTGCAGTGGCGCCCGGCTCGACGGAGCGGTGCCCCGCAACGAGGTAGCCGACAACCTCGGGGGCGAGCGAGGCGGCCACGAGCGCGCCGGCGAGCGAGATGACGCCGTCTACGACAACGGGGATCCGCCGCAGGGCGCCTCCGATGGCGACTCCTGCTATCGCACCGATCTCCAGTCCGCCCAGCTCGGACAAGAGCATGTCGCCCGGCACCAAGTTAAGGGCCGTCAGTGCCACCGAGCGGGCCGCCGCGACGCGGTTGAGACCGGCTTCGATGACTGCGATCTTCGCCTCGAGCGTCTCGTCGGAGATGCCGGTCCCGCGGCCGGTAACCGCACGCGCCGGCCACCCCGTGATCGCTGACACGAGGGCGGCGGAGGGCGTCGTGTTCCCGATGCCCATGTCGCCAGTGACGAGCAAGTCTGCGCCTTGGTCGACGAGTTTGTTGGCAACCGAGAGCCCGACCTGGATCGACTGACGCGCTTCTGCGAGCGACATCGCCGGGCCGTGCACGAAGTTGGCGGTACCAGGACGCACGTTGGCGCGGACGAGCCGGTTCGCGGTTGCGGCGTTCGCGGTTGGCTCGGCAATCGGTGTCGCCACACCTACGTCGACTGCCACGAGGGAGGCGCCGACTTCGCGAGCGATCACGTTGATCGCCGCTCCGCCCGCGAGGAAGTTGGTCACCATCTGAGCAGTGACCTCGACCGGCCAAGGCGAGACGCCTTCGGCGAGAACCCCGTGATCCCCCGCGAAGATCGTCACTACCGGCCGCGTCGGCACCGGCGGTGGGCACTTGCCGGCAATGGCGGCGAGCTGGCTGCCGAGCGACTCCAGGCCGCCGAGGGCACCTGGAGGCTTGGTGAGCTGGTTCTGGCGCTCTTCGGCCGCTGCGGCGGACGTCTCGTCCACCGGAACAAGGCTGGAGAGTGCTTCGGAAAGTCTGGACACGTCCGGGGGGCGATTGCCGTCGCGAGGCTCAGCGGGAGGGAGCGGTCATGTCGGCGCCAGCACCGCCGACCGCTCCCGAGCTCGTCTCGCGTGGCTCATCGGACTCGGGCTCATCGGGCTCGGGCGCATCGGGGCCATCGTGATCGTGGTGCTCGAAATGCTCGTCGTTCTCGCCCCCGTGGGCGTGCACGGGATGGTGCGGGTGCTCGCCGTGCTCGCGGGCGAGGTGCTCCTCGAGGGCAAGGGCTTCGACTTCGCCCGGCAGTTCGATCGTTGAGTGGCCACCACCCTTGCCGAAGAGGAACCGGTTGAAGAACATGTACCGCCCGATCCAGATCAAGCCGTACGTGAACAGGTTGGCGAACTGGACGAAGAGCTTGCGGACGATGTGAGAGTGGGAGATGGCGTCTGCGTTGTGGGCAGCGAGACCAACAGCGATGGTCGAGAGCACTAGACCGATGAAGGCGATGATCCAGAAAGGAGCGATCTCCTTCCATGGGTCCGACTTCCCCCGCTTACCCCACGTCCACGAGCGGTTCAGCCAGTATGCCGGGACTGTGGCGATCGTGGTGGCTATGACGTTGCATGCGATCGCCGACGGGATCGAGATGACGTCATAGGTAAGAAACAGGATCCCCTGCGTCACACACGTCGATATCACCGAAACCGTCGCGAACTTCATCAAGCGGCGCCCGTGCTCGGTCTGGAGCGCCGCAGGGGCGCGGTCGAACAGGGAGCGCATGGTCGGAGTCTATCGTCTCTGCCGTGACCGAAGCCCTCAGTGACCTGCTCGCGCTGCTCGATCTCGAGCCCATCGAAGTCAACATTTTCCGTGGTGCGAATACCGACGAGGACCGGTTACGCGTCTTCGGTGGGCAGGTCGCCGGACAGGCTCTCGTGGCCGCCGGGCGCACGGTCGACCGCGGTGAGGTGCACTCCTTGCACAGCTACTTCCTCCGTCCCGGCGACCCGGCAGCCCCGATCCTCTACGAGGTGGACAGGATTCGGGATGGGCGGTCGTTTCTTACGCGGCGCGTGGTGGCGATCCAGCACGGTCGGGCGATCTTCAATTTACAATGCTCCTTCCACGTGCCAGAAGAAGGCATCGCCCACGAGTTCCCGATGCCCGAGGTGCCTGATCCCGAGTCACTCCCGACGGTCGAGGAGCGCCTCGCGCCCTTCCGGGAGCAGATGGAGGGCTGGTGGTTCGATCGGCCTCGGCCGATCGACCAGCGATTCATCGGAGACCTCCCGTGGATGCGAAGCGGTACAGCCAAGGAACCTTGCCAGCAGCTCTGGCTCAAGACCGACGGGAAGATGCCCGACGATCCGCTCATGCACGCGGCGGTCATGGCGTACGCGTCTGACATGACGCTGTACGACTCAATCCTGCAGCCCCACCAGATCAGGTGGCAGGACCAGCACTTCATGGGAGCCAGTCTCGACCACTGCATGTGGTTCCACCGGCCCTTCCGCGTCGACGAGTGGCTTCTGTTCGACCAGGACTCGCCGAGCGCCTACGGCGCGAGGGGCATCGCCCGGGGACTGCTCTTCACCCGAAGCGGGGACCTCGCCATGAGCTTCGTGCAGGAAGGGCTCGTGCGCCTGCGCAGGCCGCCTGCCGAGGACGCGAGCTGACGACGT
Organism: Acidimicrobiaceae bacterium; assembly: GCA_003136185.1. Taxonomy (GTDB): domain Bacteria; phylum Actinomycetota; class Acidimicrobiia; order Acidimicrobiales; family Bog-793; genus Palsa-601. The sequence continues at coordinate 26,923 of PLDN01000139.1, forward strand.
GGCCGGCGACATCGGATTCGCGATCTTCGTTCTGCTCATGGTCGTGCTGGCGGTCTTCGTCGCCAGGTTCGCGATGCGGCTGAACCGTGACCGGGGTGGCGGTGGCGGTGGCGGTGGCAGTG